>SKOX01000302.1 GCA_007119835.1 Paracoccaceae bacterium | reverse complement strand
CGATCAGCACCGAGATCGCCGCGAGGAAGGGCACGATCCAGCCTCCCGAGCCGATCTGCATGATCGCGCCGAGGATGATGATGCCCGAGATGGCGTTCGTCACCGCGATCAGCGGCGTGTGAAGCGCAGCGTTGACGTTCCAGATCACCTGGTAGCCGACGAAGATCGCCAGCACGAAGATCACCATGTGCTGCATGAAGCTGACCGGCGCCACGGTGCCGATCAGCAGCACGGCGACGAAGCCGAGCGCGAGCGCCCCGAGCTGGAACTGGCCGGCACGCTTCGCGGCCTCGGCCGCCTCGGCGGCCTTCTGCTCGGGCGTCTTCTCGGGCGCCCTCGGCTTTGCCTTGGCGATCGCCTGCACCTTCGGCGGGGGCGGTGGGTAGGTGATCTCGCCCGCGTGCGTCGCGGTGGCGCCGCGGATGACGTCGTCCTCCATGTTGACGACGGGCTGGCCGTCCTTGCCCGGCGTCAGGTCGTCGAGCAGGTGGCGGATGTTGTTGGCGTAAAGCGTGGAGGCCTGCGTCGCCATCCGGGACGGAAAGTCGGTGTAGCCGACGATCTTCACGCCGTTCTCGCTTTCGACGATCTGGTCGGCCACGGTGAGATCGCAGTTTCCGCCGCGTTCGGCCGCGAGGTCGACGACGACCGAGCCCGGCTTCATCGCCTTGACCATGTCCTCGAGCCACAGCTTCGGCGCCGGGCGGCCGGGGATCAGGGCCGTCGTGATGACGATGTCGACTTCGGTGGCCTGGGCGCGGAAGAGCTCGAGCTGCTTCTCGCGGAACTCGGGGCTCGACGGCGCGGCATAGCCGCCCTCCCCGCTCGACTCCTCCTCGAAATCGAGCAGAAGGAACTCGGCACCCATCGACTCGATCTGCTCGGCGACCTCCGGGCGCACGTCGAAGGCGCGCACGATGGCGCCGAGGCCCCGGGCCGCGCCGATCGCGGCAAGGCCGGCGACGCCCGCGCCGATCACCAGCACCTTGGCCGGCGGCACCTTGCCGGCAGCGGTGATCTGCCCGGTGAAGAACCGCCCGAAGTTGTTCGACGCCTCGATGACCGCCCGGTAGCCGGCGATGTTCGCCATCGACGACAGGGCGTCCATCTTCTGGGCGCGGGAGATGCGCGGGACCATGTCCATGGCGATGCCCGTCACGCCCTTCGCCTTGAGCGCCTCGAGCAGGTCGGGGTTCTGCGCCGGCCACAGGAAGCCGACAACGATCTGGCCGGAGCGGGCGTGGGCGAGTTCGTCCTCGCTCGGCGCGCGCACCTTGACGACGACGTCGGAGGCGGCCCAAAGCGCCGCGGTGTCGGCGACGATCTCGACTCCGGCCTCGCGGTAGGCGTCGTCCGAGAAACGGGCGGCCTCGCCCGCACCGGCCTCGATCACGCACTCATATCCGAGCTTCTTGAGCGCCTGGGCGCTCTGCGGGGTGAGCGCGACGCGCCGCTCTCCCTCGGCGGCTTCCCGCGGGGCACCAACTTTCACGGGTTTTCTCCCTCCATCCCTCGGCGCCTGCCGGCCACCGAAGCCCAGTCACCGGCTCGTGAAGGTGCTGTTTAGGGGCCGCTCCCGCCTTAGTCAAACGCTGGCCATCCGGTCCATTGGTGGGATGCCGGCGCCGGGCGGCACGTGCGCGCCTGGCGCCGGCAAGCCCGTCTCAGGCCTCGGCGGTCTCGCGGACCCGCTTCTCGGCCGGCGTCCGCGCAAGACGCAACGCGATCTCGGCGGTGCGGCGGCCCTGGAAGCGGGCGCCGTCGAGCTCCTGGTCCGAGGGCCAGCGCGAGCCGTCGCTCTCCGTCGTCGTGGTCATGCCGTAGGGCGCGCCGCCGCGAACGACGTCGTTGCCGTTCTGCCCGGCATAGCCGTAGCCGAGCGGCACGATCAGCATGCCGTGGTGCTGCAGGACGATCTGCATCGAGAGCAGCGTCGCCTCGGCGCCGCCGTGCTGCGTGGCCGACGACACCATGACCGAGGCCGGCTTGTCGATCAGCGCGCCCGACGCCCAGAGCGCGCCGGTCTGGTCGAGGAAGTTCTTCATCTGGCTCGGCATGTTGCCGAAGCGCGTCGGCACGCCAAAGACGAAGCCGTCGTAGTCGGCGAGTTCGCCGGGCCGGGCCACCGGAGCCTTCTGGTCGAGCCTGTAGTGGGCGTCCCGGGCGACGTCCTCGGGAACGAGCTCGGGCACGCGCTTAAGCACCGCCTCTGCGCCGGCCTCGCGGGCGCCGTCGGCAGCCGCGCGGGCCATCTCCTCCATGTGTCCCCAGCTCGAGTAGTAGAGAACGAGTATCTTCGCCATGATGCCCTCATTTGCCGTGCGCCCGTGGCACACCGTGATGGCTGGCAGCTAGTTGTTTCCCGGGCGAATGAAAACCGGCCGCTCAGAAACGGATTGTCGATGGAACGGTCAGCCGAGGCGGCCGTTCAGCGCGCGCTCGTAGAGGTCGCGGGCGTCCGCCTCCGTCAAGAGCCGCGGGTTGCCGCCTGCCGTGGGATCCTCCACCGCCATCGCGGCCATGCGGTCGAACCGGTCCTCGTCGACGCCGATCTTGTCGAGGGTGTGCGGGATGCCGAGGTCGCGCCGCAGCCGCAGCAGGAAGTCCATGAAGCCGGCGAAGCCGTCCTCGAGCTCAAGCCACCCGGCCAGCCGCTCGATCTTCGCCTCGATCTCGTCGCGGTTGAAATCGAGGACGTATGGCGCGATCACGGCGTTCGTCAGGCCGTGATGGGTGCCGTAGAGCGCGCCGATCGGGTGCGACAGCGCGTGGATGGCGCCGAGACCCTTCTGGAACGCGGTGGCGCCCAGGGACGCCGCCGCGAGCATCTGGGTCCGCGCCTCGATGTCGCGGCCGTCGAATGTCGCGCGCGGCAGGTATTCCTTCACGAGGCGGATGCCCTCGACCGCGACGCCTTCGGCCGCAGGGTGGAAGCTCGGTGCGCAATAGGCCTCGAGGCAGTGCGAAAAGGCGTCCATGCCGGTCGCGGCCGTCAGGTCGGGCGGCAGGCCGAGGGTGAGCTCGGGGTCGAGGATCACCTGCGCCGGCAACATGCCCGGGTGGAAGACGATGCGCTTCACGCCGGCGTCCGTGTCGGTGATCACGCCGGCGCGCCCGACCTCGGAGCCGGTGCCGGCCGTCGTCGGCACCGCCACGACCGGCGCGATGCCCGTGGCGTCGGCGGCCTTCCAGTTGCTGCCCCGGTCCTCGAACGCGGTCCAGGGAAGCGACTGGCCGCGCATGAAGGCGATGACCTTGCCGGCGTCGAGCGCGGAGCCGCCCCCGAAGGCCACGATCCCGTCATGGCCGTTCTCGCGCATGGCCAGCAGGCCGGCAGCCACGTTCGCGTCGGTGGGATTCGGATCGACGTGCGTGAAGACCTCCGGCTCGAGCCCCGCCGCGCGCAGGAGCGCCAGCGCCCGCTCGGCGATGTCGAGCGCCGCCACGCCGCGGTCGGTGACGAAGAGCGGCCGCACGATCCCGGCCTCGACGCAGGCCTCGCCGATCTCGGCAATGCGCCCGGCGCCGGCGCGGACGAGGGTTGGAAAGCTCCAGGTGCCGATCGGGGCCATGGGCGGGAAATCTCCGGGAAGAAGCGATCGGCCCGACCCTAGAGCCTGCGCCGCGCTCCCGTCCAGCGCCCGATCGGCCGTTGGTCAACCCGCCTCGGCGTCGGCGACGTGTCCCTTGACCGAGAAGAAGCTGTCGGGCGTGACCGAGATCGAGTCGATGCCGGCCTCGACGAGCAGCCGCGCGAAGGACGGATCGTTCGACGGCGCCTGGCCGCAGAACCCGACCTTGGCGCCGGCGGCATGGGCGCGCTCGATCACCGTCTCGATCATCCAGCGCACTGCGGCGTCGCGCTCGTCGAAGAGCGCGGCCAGCTCGCCCGAGTCGCGGTCGACGCCGAGGGTGAGCTGGGTAAGGTCGTTCGAGCCAATCGAGAAGCCGTCGAAGCGCGTGGCGAATTCCTTCGCGAGGATGACGTTCGAGGGGATCTCGCACATCACGTAGACCTCGAGGCCGTTCAGGCCGCGCTCGAGGCCCGCCTCCCGCATCACCTCGAGCACCCGGTCGGCCTCGTCGAGCGTGCGGCAGAACGGGATCATCATCACGACGTTGGTGAAGCCCATGTCCTCGCGGAGCTTGTGGATGGCGCGGCACTCGAGGAGGAAGCCGTCGCGGTAGCGCGGCGAGTAGTAGCGCGAGGCGCCGCGGAAGCCGATCATCGGGTTCTCCTCCTCGGGCTCGAACTGTGCGCCGCCGAGAAGGTTGGCGTATTCGTTGGTCTTGAAGTCGCTCATCCGCACGATGACGGGCTTGGGGTGCACCGCGGCGGCGATGCGCGAGAGGCCGCGGGCGAGGTG
This sequence comes from Paracoccaceae bacterium, assembly GCA_007119835.1. Classification (GTDB taxonomy): domain Bacteria; phylum Pseudomonadota; class Alphaproteobacteria; order Rhodobacterales; family Rhodobacteraceae; genus Amaricoccus. The sequence goes on along the minus strand of SKOX01000302.1, from coordinate 6,705 downwards.
GTCGACGAAGTAGTCGCCCTTGTTCTCGTAGCCGCGGGTGAGAAGCTCGATCTCCTCGCGGGCCGCCTCGTCGCGCAGCTGATCGAAGCGGGTGAGCGCGAGCGGGTGGACCTTGATCGCGTTCGAGACGACGAACTCCATGCGCGCGAGGCCGACGCCGTCGACCGGCAGGCGCCACCAGCGGAAGGCCGCGCCCGGGTTGGCGAGGTTGAGCATGACGCGGGTCCGGGTCGCGGGCACGTCACCGAGGCGCATCTCCTCCACGTGGCACTCGGCGATCCCTTCGTAGACGAAGCCCTGGTCGCCTTCGCAGCATGAGACCGTGATCTCCTGCTCTTCGTGGAGGACGTGGGTGGCGTCGCCGGTGCCGACGATGGCAGGCAGGCCGAGCTCGCGGCTGACGATCGCTGCGTGGCTGGTGCGGCCGCCGTGGTCGGTGACGATGGCCGCGGCACGCTTCATGATCGGCACCCAGTCGGGGTCGGTGTTGCCGGTGACGAGCACCGAGCCGTCGACGAAGCGGTCGATGTCGCGGGCGCTCTCGATCAGGCAGACGCGGCCGGCGACCACCGCCTCGCCGACGCTGAGGCCGGTGAGGATGGTCGGCCCGTGCGCGCCGACCGAGTAGGACTTGAACGCGCCCTCGACCACGAGGGACTGCACCGTCTCGGGGCGCGCCTGCACGATGTAAAGCAGGCCGGTCTCGCCGTCGCGCGCCCATTCCATGTCCATCGGGCAGCCGTAGTGGTTCTCGATCGTCACGGCCGCGCGGGCGAGCTCGAGGATCTCGCCGTCGTCGAGGACGTAGCGGGCGCGCTCGGCCTTCGAGGTCGGCACGTTCTTCGTCATGCCGCCCTCGCCGGCGTAGATCATCTTGCGCTCCTTGGTGCCGAGCTTCTTCTCGACGATGGGCACGAGGCGCGGGTCTTCCAGAAGCGGCTTGTAGACCTGGTATTCGTCGGGCGTGACCGTGCCCTGCACGACATTCTCGCCGAGGCCCCAGGCGGCGTTGATCAGCACGACGCGGTCGAAGCCCGATTCGGTGTCGATCGAGAACATCACGCCGGCGCCGCCGATGTCGGAGCGGACCATCTGCTGCACGCCGACCGAGAGCGCGACCTTCTCGTGCTCGAAGCCCTTTGCCTTGCGGTAGCTGATCGCCCGGTCGGTGAAGAGCGAGGCATAGCAGCGGCGGCAGGCTTCGAGCAGCGCCGCCTCGCCGCGGACGTTGAGAAAGGTCTCCTGCTGGCCGGCGAAGCTCGCGTCGGGGAGATCCTCCGCGGTCGCGCTCGAGCGAACCGCGACCGAGGGCTCCGCGATCCCGATGCGCTCGCCGAGCGTGCGGTAGGCGGCGAGGATTGCGTCGCGCGTCGCCTCGGGCCACTCGCCGTCGAAGATCGCGCCGCGGATGGTCCGGCCGGCCTCCTGCAGTGAGATGCGCCCGGCATCGAGCTTGGCCAGCGTCGAGCCCATGATCTCGTCGAGGCGGTTGGCGGCGAGATAGTCGCGGAAGGCGTCGGCGCTTGTGGCGAAGCCCGGCGGCACGCGGATGCCCTGCGCCCCGAGGCTCTGCACCATCTCGCCAAGCGAGGAATTCTTGCCGCCGACGCGCGCCACATCGCCGCGCGCCAGTTCCTCGAACCAGATGACGCTCTCGCCGTCGCTCATTTCCGTTCCTCCCGCTTGGCTCATCGCATAGGACCTTGCGGATCGGGGCAGCCTGCGCCTTGATGTCGGTCAAGGCCGTGCGCCGGCGCCGGTTCGAGTATACATCTGCCGGGACGGCCCGGTGTCGTCCGGGGCCGAGGAACAAGGGAGGCTGCAATGACGCCGGAGGCGATGGAGGCGCTCGTCAGGCGCGCGCAAGGCGCGTCGCTTCAGGATTTCGACTTCGTCCGCGACTTCCTCGAGGCGCTTAACGCCGCGGTGTCGGGCAAGGTCGGGCCGGTGAACCTCTCGGCGCTCGTCTCGATGGAAGCGGCGCTGGCGCTTGCGGACAGTGTCCTGCCGGGCTGGATGATCGTGCTGGAACGCTCCTCGGGCTGGCGCTGCACGTTGCGCGAGTCGGGCATGCGGGACGACGACGAGCTGATCGGCGTCTCGGCGGCGTCGACGCCTGCCCTCGCGCTTCTCGGCGCGCTCCTCGCGGTCGAGGCGCGGCGGGCGCGGGGGTACAGCTGACGCCCGCGGGCCCGGGCCGTCGGTTCGGACGCCTTTTCCGGCATCTCTCGGGCGGCATTCATCCGGCGCCTTGACGGCCGGCACGCCGGCGCTGCGGGCCCCGCTGCCGCCGGCTGCCGAAGCCATCGCGATCAACGCTCCGCGGCCGGAACATCGCCTCCCTGACGCGGTTGGACATCCGCCGTCTCAGGAAGAGCGCGATGTTCTATCAAGACAACCGGCTTCAGTACCCGGTCCGGGTCGAGAACCCCAATCCGGTCTTCGCCAAAGCGCTGCAGCAGGCGATCGGCGGCGTCGAAGGCGAGATCCGCGTCGCGATGCAGTAAATGTTCCAGGCGTGAGGTGCCCGCGGCGGAGACCCGAAGTTCCGGGACCTGCTGCTGAACACCGCCGCCGAGGAGCTCGGACACATCGAGATGCTCGCAACCGCCGTCGCGCTGAACCTCGAAGGCGCGCCGACCTCGCTGCAGGAGGAGGCGGCGAACGATCCCGTGGCCGGCGCGGTCCTGAACGGGATGAACCTGCGGCACATCCTGTCGACCGGCCTTGCGGCGCTGCCCGAGGACGCGAGCGGCACGCCCTTCAACGCGAGCCACGTCTATGCCACGGGCAACATCGCGGCAGACATGCTCGCGAACGCGCAGGCCGAACAGACCGGCCGGATCGTCGCCGTGCGGCTCAGGGGCATGACCGACGATCCGGGGATGCGGGACATGCTCTCCTTCCTGATCGCCCGGGACAACATGCACCAGAAGCAGTGGATGGCGGCGCTTGAGGAGCTTGGCGGCCTCGAGCAGGTGATGCCGGTCCCGAACAGCTTCCCGGTCGAGGAGGAGGCCCAGGAATTCTCCTACGTCTATCTCGGCTTCCGCCCGGATCGCGCGGAACCCGCCCGCGGCCGCTGGTCGGAGGGGCCGTCCATCGACCGCCAGGGCGAGTTCTCCGCCCGCCCGATGGAGCCGCTGGGCGAGGAGCCCGAGCTCGCGCCGCCGCCGGAAAACTCCGGCGAACAGCGCGCGCAGCAACGTTAGGGGGAACGCCGATGGATCGCAGGGCGTTCATCGTTGCGGGCGCCGGCAGCGCATTGAGCGCCGGACCCGCCTTCGCGGCGACGCCCGCGGAGCATGGAAGCGCGGGCGCGCGTATCGCGACCTGCGCGACCAGCCTGAGGGACGAAGGCGGGCGGCTCGGGCTTCCCGCGCCGGGCACGGCGCTGCGGCTGATGCGCGTGCGTGACCGCGACTTCGACCCGCTGAGCGTCGGCGTGCTGGCGCCGGACGGGCGGCTGCTCGGGTATCTCCCGGGCGCGCACGGCAAGATCCTCGCGCCCCTGATGGACGCGGGGCTCCATTTCGACGCCACCGCCGCCGAGGTGGCGCCGGGACCCAACCCGCGGCTCGGGCTCGAGCTCGTGTTCCGCGGGGCCAACAACCAGAGCTGAGGAGCACCAAATGGACCAGAAGGCGATGAACGAGTATCTCGACCAGTGGCTGCGCGACGCGCATGCCATGGAGGAGCAGGCGACGACCATGCTGACCACGCAGGCGAGCCGGATCGAGCACTATCCCGAGCTCAAGCAGAAGATGGAGCAGCACATCCGGGAGACCGAGTCCCAGCGCGACCGTCTCGAGGCCTGCCTCACGCGCCGCGGCACCTCGCCCTCGGGCGCAAAGGACATCGCGGCTAAGTTCACCGCCATGGGCCAGGGCCTGAGCGGCACGGTGATGGGCGACGAGGTCGTAAAGGGCGCGATGGCGAGCTACACCTTCGAGCATTTCGAAATCTCGGCCTACCGCGAGCTCATCGGCGCGGCCGACATCGTGGGCGACCACGAGACCAAGCGGGTCTGCGAGGAAATCCTCAAGGAGGAGCAGGCGATGGCGGACTGGCTCTACGAGCAGCTGCCGGTCGTCAGCCGCACCTTCCTCGAGCGCGCCGGCAGCGACGCGGCGGAAGCGAAGCGCTGACGCACCTTACGGCCTGTCCCGCCGCGGCGGGAGGCCGGGCGTCGTGCCGGTCTTGCGGTGGCGCCGTTTGTCAGGCGGCGAGTGGCGGTCGCACCAGTGCGAGCGCCCGCTCGACGACCTCGGGCCCGGCCCCGGGCCGCGGCGCCTCCTCCGACAGGAGGCGCCGCCAGGCACGGGCGCCGGGCCGGCCTGCGAATGCGCCGAGCATGTGGCGGGTGATCGCGTGGAGCGGCGTGCCGCGGGCCCGCTCGCGCTCGATATGGGGAAGCATCGCACGCACCGCCGCCTCAGGCGCCACGTCGGATCCCGGCATGCCGAAGATTGCGCGGTCCACCTCGCCGAGGAGCGCCGGGGTTCGGTAGGCGGCGCGGCCGAGCATGACGCCGTCGAGCCCGCGGTCCAAAAGCGCGCGGGCGGCCGCGAGATCCTCGATACCGCCGTTGACGACGATCGCGAGACGCGGGAACGCGGCCTTCATCTCCGCGACCAGACCATGGTCGAGTGGCGGGACCGTGCGGTTCTCCTTGGGGCTCAGGCCGCGCAGCCACGCCTTGCGTGCATGGATGGCGACACGACCGATGCCCGCTTGCGCCAGCGTCTGGAGGAAGCGCGGCAGGACCACCTGCGGCTCCTGCTCGTCGACGCCAATGCGGCACTTCACGGTCACCGGCACCGGTCCGGCCGCGGCGATCATCGCACGGACGCACTCCGCGACCCGGTCGGGCTGCAGCATCAGGGCTGCGCCGAAGCAGCCCGACTGCACCCGGTCGGACGGGCAGCCGACGTTGAGGTTTATCTCGTCGAAGTCGTGGTCGACGGCAAGCGACGCGGCGCGGCCAAGCGCTTCGGGCACGGCACCACCGAGTTGCAGCGCGACCGGCCCGTCACCGGGGTCGCGCGCGAGCAGGCGCTCCGCCGGACCGTGCAGCAGGGCGTCCGCCGTCACCATTTCGGTGTAAAGAAGCGCCCGCCGCGTGAAAGCCCGGTGGAACAGCCGACAATGTCGGTCTGTCCAGTCCATCATGGGCGCAACCGAGAACCGGTAAAAGCCCGCTTTCGCAGTTTTTAACGATTCTTCAATCACTTGCGCTGACCCTCGCCGGTGTTGATTTGCCTCGATTTTCGGGGATTTTCCCACCCCCGTCCTCCAATGTAGGACTCGTCGGCGATTCGTGGAGGACCAGAGGCCAGCATGGGTACCATCACACTGAGATCGAGGAAAGACGATACCATCGCGTATCGAGCGGAGGTCGTTCGGAAGCGGGGCGGCAAGGTCGTCTTGAAACTTGTCGAGACGTTCGACCGCTTAAAGGCCGCGGAGGCGTGGATCGAGAAGAAGGAGAAGGAGCTATCCTCGCCCGCCGCCGTCGACGCTGCGATATTGAACAAGAAAAAGCCGACCAACTCCACGCTGCTCGGCGAAGCGATCATGCGTACTCTGACTGACCGGGTGAAGGATGTCGGGAAGACGACGAAAGGCAACCTGCAGATCGTCGGACGCCACCCAGTTTCGTCGAAGCCCTGCGCAGATATCGAAAGCCGCCATATCGTTGAACTCGCAAAGTCCCTTATGGCTGAGGGGCGTGACCCTGCTACCGTGGGTAACATCCTGTCCAGTCTGGGGAAGGTGTTCTCGCTCGCTCGACCGGCGTGGGGCTACCCGCTGGATCCGCAAACGATGCCAGATGCACTGGTGGTCTGTCGAGAGCTTGGGCTGGTCATGAGGTCCGACAAGAGGCGCCGGCGACCCGAGCTCGCAGAGCTCGACAAGCTCATGGAGCATTTTGAGGCCTATGAAGCGCGACGGAGCGATGCGCTGCCGATGCGGCGCCTCACGGCGTTCGGGATCTTCGGGATGCGCCGCCTCGGCGAGACCTGCCGCCTGCTCTGGAAGGACTACGAGCCCGACTACAAGGACGGTGCAAGGATCCTCGTGCGGGACATGAAGCACCCTGGCGAGAAGAAAGGAAACGACGTGTGGGTGCACCTCACGGCCGAGGCCGTCGCGATCATCGACGCAATGCCTCGTGCGGAGGCACGGATCTTCCCTTACAAGGCTTCGACGGCGAGTACGAACTTCACCAGGGCTTGCAAGATCCTCGGGATAGGGGATCTGGAATATCGGGACCTCCGCCGCGACGGCATTTCGCGCCTCTTCGAGATGGGGAAGGACACTGCCATCGTCCGCGCGCATTCAGGGCATCGGACGCTATCGTCACTGGAGCACTACATCTCGCTCAAGAAGCTCGACGGCGACGTCTATGCCGGCTGGCGCTGGCTTCCCGTCATCACCAAGCCCATGGTCAGTCCCACAGCTGCCTCATCTCCTTCACCGCCGCGTCGCGCCGCGCGTCGATGTAACGAGCCAGGTCCTCGACGTGAACGCCGCGAGCGCCCTTCTGGCTATTCTCCATCCTGACTACGGGCAGGCGAATATCCCCCAGGCGGACCTTGCGCATGAAAGAGTCATTGTCGAGGCCGCCGAAGTATTCTTTTGCGACCCGCTCGACGGGCACGACAGCCGTTTCATATTGCGCCGCCAGAATATACACCGTCT
>SKOX01000380.1 GCA_007119835.1 Paracoccaceae bacterium | reverse complement strand
CGCGGCGGCGTTGGCCGTGCCGGGTCCGATGCGGCGCGAGACGAGGTCGGGGTGGTCGACGAGCGCGCCCGCGACGCCGGCGTCGACCACGGCGACCTCGGCGCCGACCGCCCGGGCGAGGACGTTGGCCGCAGCGCCGCCGGCGAGGAAGTTCTGCAGCATCTGGCGGGTGACGGCTTGGGGGAAGGCCGAGACGCCCTCGGCGGCGATGCCGTGGTCGGCGGCAAAGATCGTCAGCCGGCAGCGCTCCATGCGAGGCGCGAGGCTGCCTTGCAGGCGGGCGATCCGGGCGGCCAGCGCCTCGAGCCGGCCGAGGGAGCCCGGCGGCTTGGTCTTGCCGTCGATCGCGGCCCGGAGCGCCGTCTCGAAGTCGATCCCGTCGTCCATGGCGGCGTTCTCTGCCCGCGGGGCGGCCCGGTGGCAAGGCCGTGCGACTTTACCGTCGGGCGAGAAAGGCCCTTCCGCACCGGCCCGGCATCTGGTCAGGTGCCGCGGTGTGTCTTGATGAACGCGCGCGCGACCGCGGTCTGTGCCTGCGTCGGCGGTGGAGGGGCGGAATCATGCTGAATCTCACCTACAGGATGAAGGTGCGCTTCATGAAGACGCCGCGCGGCAACCTGATGTGGCGGCGCTGGCGGGCGCGGCGCGGCGACCGCGTGGGCAACTACGCTGACCTGCCCGACCACATCAGGCGGATCGTGCCCGGAAAGTCGTTCGTCGACATCGGCTGCATGTGGGGCGTCAACGGCGAGTATGCGTTCATTGCCGAGGAGGCGGGCGCGACGCATGTCGCCGGCGTGGACGTCTTCGGGCCGACGCCGGAGTTCGAGCAGAAGAAGGCCGAACGTGGATCGTCGGTCGAGTTCGTGCTGGGCGACGCCACCGACCCCGGGACCATCGCGGCCATCGGCCAGCGCGACGTCGTGTTCTGCGCCGGCGTGCTTTACCATCATCCCTCGCCTTTCGACCTCCTCGTCGCGCTGCGGCGGATGTGCACCCAGACGCTCATCCTGCGGAGCTCCACGATCCCCGAGATCAACGGGTTGCCGAACGGAGCCGTCTACTGGCCCATGCTGACGGCGGCCGAGCGGGAGCTGTGGAACCTGAGCGGCCTGGGCGTGGTGCATCAGGAGGGCATCTCGAACGAATTCCGGCCGGACCAAGGGTACGGAAACTGGTTCTGGGGCCTGACGCCCAGCTGCCTCGTCTCGCTCCTGCGCACCGCCGGCTTCGAGGTCGAGCACCGATTTCCGGAAGCCTTCGCGCAGACCGTGATCTGTCGCGCCGTCGAGGTAGCCTTCGCCCACCGCCTGCCGGGCGAGGATGAGGCGCGACGTCTCGCCGAAGACATATCGGCCGCTGGCGTGGCGAGACCCGCCTAGCCACCCGTCGCGCGTCCGGCTCGTCCCGGTGCCCGTCGCCAGGCCCGATCCGGATGACCCGACGCCGCGCCCGGCACCTTCGTGCCGTGCTGCGCCGGGCCGCGGCGGTTGACCGCGGGCAGGCCAGGCTGTTGAAAGGGCGGGCGGGGCTTTGCATCCTCGTGCCGGACCAGGGGAGTAAGGCCATGCGCCTGGGGGAGAGGGCGGCGCTCATCGTCGTCGACGTGCAGAACGACTTCTGCCCGGGCGGTGCGCTCGCGGTCGGCGACGGCGACGCGGTGGTGCCGGTGATCAACCGGCTGCTGCCGCATTTCGCGGTGCGGGTCTTCACCCAGGACTGGCATCCGGCGGACCACCTGTCGTTCGCGGCGAGCCACCCCGGCGCCGAGCCGTTCTCGACGACCGAGATGCCCTACGGCACGCAGGTGCTCTGGCCTACGCATTGCGTGCAGGGGACGCAGGGCGCGGCCTTCCATTCCGATCTCGACACGCAGGCGGCCGACGTGATCGTCCGCAAGGGCTTCCGGCGGGAGATCGACAGCTACTCGGCCTTTCAGGAGAACGACCGGGCGACGCCTACGGGGCTTGCCGGCTACCTGCGCGAGCGGGCGGTGACCGAGGTGTGGCTCGCCGGCCTCGCCACGGATTTCTGTGTCGGCTACTCGGCGCAGGACGCGGCCGACAACGGCTTTCAGGTCGTGCTGATCGAGGACGCGTGCCGGGCGATCGACCTCGACGGGTCGCTCGCCAAGGCGCGGGAGGCAATGGCCGAGCGCGGCGTCAGGGTGGCGCGCTCGGACGAGCTCGCGGGCTAGGCCCATGGTGGACATCGCCAAGCGCGTCTACGACCATGCCTGGCGGATCGATCCCGTCGTGCGGTCGCTGCTCGACACCGACTTCTACAAGCTGCTCATGGCGCAGACCGTCTTCCAGCGCCACGCCGACGTCGAGGTGGAGTTCTCGCTGATCAACCGCTCGCGCCACGTGCCGCTCGCCCGCCTCATCGACGAGAGCGAACTCCGGGCGCAGCTCGACCACATCCGGACGCTGCGGCTGACGCGGGGCGAGAGCACTTGGCTGCGCGGCAACACCTTCTACGGCAAGCGCCAGATGTTCACGTCCGAGTTCATGGCGTGGCTCGAGGGCTTCCGGATGCCGGAATACCACCTCGAGCGCCGCGACGACCAGTATGTGCTGACGTTCCGCGGCTCCTGGGCCGAGGCGATGATGTGGGAGATCCCCGCGCTCGCCGTGCTGATGGAGATGCGCTCGCGCGCGGTGCTGAACGGCATGGGCTATTTCGAGCTTCAGGTGCTCTACGCCCGGGCGATGACGAAGGTCTGGGAGAAGATCGAGCGGCTGAGGACCCTGCCCGACCTGCGCGTGTCAGACTTCGGCTCCCGGCGGCGGCATTCGTTCCTGTGGCAGCAATGGTGCGTGCGGGCAATGATCGAGGGCCTGGGCGAGAAGTTCACCGGCTCGTCGAACTGCCTCATCGCCATGCGCCACGACATCGAGGCGATCGGGACGAACGCGCACGAGCTGCCGATGGTCTATGCCGCGCTGG
>SKOX01000244.1 GCA_007119835.1 Paracoccaceae bacterium | reverse complement strand
CGCGGGCCGCCGAGCCTGCCGCCGGGCATGCGGCGCCGCGGGTCGTGGTCGCGGTGCTCGGGGCTGTCCCAGCGCTCGACGGAGAAATCCTCGCCGCTGCAGAAGGCGAGGGCGTCGTCGATCACCAGCACCTTGGCATGGTGGCAGGCGCCCCAGGGGTGCCGGTCGTCGAGGTGGATGCGGATGCGCGGATGCAGCCGGCCCGGGGCGCGCTGCGGGAAGAAGCCCTGCGGCGCGGCGATCAGCGCCGAAGCGTCCCAGACCAGCAGCCGGATGTCGAGCTCGGCCCTGGCCTCGGCCACCGCGTTCAGCACCGCGCCCAGGCTTGGCCCGCCCGGCTCGAGCTCTGCGCGCGGGTCGAGGGTCCAGGCGACGAGGAGGATCGACCGGCGCGCTCCGCGCAGCGCCGCGGCCGCTGTCGCGAAATAGGCGGCGTTGTCGACGAGCAGCGCCACGCGCGATGCATCCTCGACGCGCCAGCACGTCTGGCCGGGCAGAAGCAGCGGCGCGGGCGCGCCGCGGCTGCCGCCTCCGGGCGGGGTCACGGCGAGGCCTCCATCTCGAAGTCCACCACCAGGGGCAGGTGGTCCGAGGCGATCCGCGCCAGCGGCGAGGCTATCGTGTCGGCCCGCGTGATGCGGACGCCCGGACCTGCGAAGACGTGGTCGATCCGGATGAGCGGCCACCACGCCGGGAAGGTCGGTGGCGGACGGCCGACCTGCGGGAAGCTCCGCGCCTCCCGCAACGGCCCGAGGAGCCGGCGATAGGCGCGCGAGCGCGGCAGCGCGTTGAAGTCGCCGGCGAGCAGCGTCGGCCCGCGGCGCAGCGCCGCGCCCAGCCAGTCCGGGCCGAGGAGCGCCGCGACCTGGGGAAGGCGTTCCCGCCCGCGCAGGCCGAGGTGGGTGTTGATCACCTGAAGATCGGTGTCGCCGAGGCTTAGACTTGCCCACAGCGCGCCGCGCGTCTCGGCGCCCGCCGGCCCGGGCAGTGCGGCCGCGCGCTCGAGGCGCGAGGGCAGCATCGTCAGGATGGCGTCGCCGTAACGCTCCTCCATCACCGTCATCGCCGGGTGGAAATGCATCTGCATGCCGAGCGCGCGCGCGATGGCCTCCGCCTGGTCGACATGCCCGGTCCTGGCGCGCCCGACGTCGAGTTCCTGGAGCGCGACCACGTCGGGCTCGCAGCCCGCGATCACTTCGGCGATGCGCTCGGGCAGGATCCGCCGGTCGCGGCCGCGGCAGTTCCGGACGTTGTAGGTGACGATCCTCGGCAGCGGGTCCTCCCTTCCGCGCGGCTGTCGCCCGCGGGGAGCAGTCGTCATCAAGCGGCCGTTGCCGCAATTCGTTCCTATCCGCCCCGGTCGGGCCGAGCGCCTGCGCCGCCGGCGGTCCGGCCGACACCGGATGCGCCGCGCGCAGCGGAGATAGCACCCGATCCCCGGCGCGGCCATCGCTGGCTTCGCGATGACCGGCAGACAGACCATGACGGCGACCAGGACCTGTGCCGCGAACCGTGCTCCCACCGCGGCGATGCCCGACCGGAGGCTTCGCCCGGGGGTCTCGTCTGCGGCGCGCGGGTGGCAAACGCACGGCGGCCTTCCCATATGCCGTCGATGAAAACCGAACTCCGCTCTTTCGCCCGACGCGCCGGAAAGGCCTTCTCGTGACCAACGCCCGCAAGCTCTACGCCAGCCCGAACGGCGATCGCTGGCATCTCGTCCGCGATGCTTCCGGCGAGGTCCTGGTTCGCCACGAGGCCAACCTCGCCGCAGGCGGTACGGTGAGCGACATCGCGATCGCGGACTTCCTGGAGAGCGGACGGGGGCCCGAGCAGCAGGAGCTGTTGCGGCTGATCGGGACGCTGGTCGCGGATCGTCCGGAGCCGTAAAGGCTGGGGGGCTCGGGGGCGTGGCTTGCGAGGCCGCGGCGTTCTGGCGAACAGCCGGTCGCCTCGGCGGCGCGAGGGGTTCAACTGCGCGGCATCTCCCGGACCTGCCGCGACACGAAAGAGAGGGTTTCATGAGCGAACCAGTGCCGTTCTTCCTTGCGCCGAAGCCGCCCGCCGCGCCGCGCGACCGGTGGCTGCTCGCGGAAGACGACGACGGCTCGGTGCATGTCCTGCACCAGTGGCACTACCCGGAGATCGCCAGCCGGCCCTACTCGGGCACCGGGCTGAACCGCCTCAGCCTCCACGACTTCTTTCGAAGCGAAGCCAGCGACACCGCAAAGCGCCGCCTGCGCGACCTGCTGAAGGAAAGGGGCCGGGACGGCTACGACTGACCCAGAGGCTGACCGGCATGTCCACGCCTGGACACGGCCCGCCCAGCCCCCGGCACGGACGCCCCGGCCGGGGCGGGGCCGGCCTGAACGCACGACCCCGCCGGGCCCCTTCAGGTCTTCATACGGCCTTGAAACCTGGAGAGCAGTCGTCGCCCGCCAACAGGCGGGCGACCAAGCAAGAAACCGCGCGCACCCGCGCGCCCAACCTGGGCGGCAACGGCCGCCCTCCCGGCACCGCCAGGCGCCCCTGTCGCGCTTCAACCGGCGACCCCTCCCGACCTGCACCCGATCGCTCGATCCCGGGCCACGCCGCCCGGCACCAGCGCGCCAGGCCTCAGAACCCGAGCGCCTCGGCCATCGCGTCCACCTCGCCGCGGAAGAACGCCGCCGCCCGCTCGCCGGGCTGCTGCGCCGAGATGCGCGGCCAGAGCGGGTCCTCCGCATGGATGCCCGACCGCGCCAGCCGCTCGATCACCGCATGGCCGCAGAACGGCACGTGCGCCTCGGAATAGCCGCCTTCGTGGATCATCACGACCCGCCCGCCGCAGAGCGCGTCGGCCGCCTGCATGATCATGCCGGTCATCTCGCCGAAGGTCTCCGCGGTCGCCATCATCCGCCCGAGCGGATCGACGCCCGAGGCGTCGAAGCCGCAGGCCACCACGATCAGGTCCGGCCGGAACCGCT
>SKOX01000142.1 GCA_007119835.1 Paracoccaceae bacterium | reverse complement strand
CTCTTCGCGCTGGCGGTCATGGCCGGCCTCGGCGCCGGGGCGGCGGGGCCGGTCGCGATCCCTCTCGGCGGCTGGGAGCCGCCGCTCGGCATCGCCCTCGCACTCGACGGCCTGGCGGCGGTGTTCGTCGTCACGACGGCGCTGGTGATGGCGGGCGCGCTGCTCTTCGCGCGGGCCGACTTTGCGCCGCGGGGGGTGGAGACGCGGGCGAGCTTCGCCTTCTGGCCGCTCGCCTTCCTGCTCTGGGCGGCGCTCAACGCGGTCTTCCTCTCGGCCGACCTCTTCAACCTCTACGTGGCGCTCGAGCTGCTGACGCTCGCGGCCGTCGCCCTCGTCGCGCTCGAGGGCAAGCGCGAGACGGTGGCGGCGGCGCTGCGCTACGCGCTCTTCGCGCTGGCGGGCTCCCTCGTCTACCTGCTGGGAGCGGTGCTGCTCTACGTGGCACACGGCACCCTCGACATCGCGCTCCTCGCCGAGCGCACCGACGGTGGGGCGGCCGATCTCGCGGCGGCCGGCCTGATGACGGCGGGGCTCGCCGCCAAGACCGCGCTCTTTCCCTTCCACGCCTGGCTGCCGCCCGCCCATTCCGGCGCGCCGGCGAGCGCGAGCGCCATGCTGTCGGGCCTCGTGCCGAAGGCGTCCTTCTTCATCGCGCTGCGGCTGTGGTTCGACGTGATGCCGGGCGCGGGCGGCGCCGCGCCGGCGCTCGTGCTCGGCGCGCTCGGGGCGGCGGCGATCCTCTATGGCTCGGCGCTCGCCATCGCGCAGGAACGGCTGAAGCTCGTCGTAGCCTATTCGACCGTCGCGCAGCTCGGCTATCTCTTCCTGGTCTTCCCGCTCGCCGGCGCCATGGAGGCGCCGCAGCCCTGGGCGGCGGGGGCCTGGACGGGCGGCGTCTTCCACGCGATCTCGCACGCCATGGCGAAGGCCGCGATGTTCCTTGCCGCCGGGCTCTTCCTGCGCGCGCTCGGCCACGACCGGATCGACGGGCTCACCGGCGTCGCGCGAACGATGCCGATGACGGCCTTCGCCTTCGGGCTGTCGGCGGTCACGCTGATGGGCCTGCCGCCCTCGGGCGGGTTCACCGCGAAATACCTGATGCTGACGGCGGCCTTCGCCGGCGGCAACGTCGCCTGGGCGGTTCCGATCCTCGCAGGCGGGCTGCTCGCCGGGCTCTACCTCTTCCGCCCGCTGACGCGGATGTTCGACAAGGCCGCCGTCGCCGCGGAGCTCGTCGCCGTGCCGCGCTGGCAGCAGGCAATCCCGCTTGTCCTCGCGCTCGCCTCGATACTGCTCGGCCTCGCCTCGGCCGAGCCCTACGCGCTGATGCAGGTCGGCAGGCCGCCGGCGGCCGAGGAGGGGCTGGAATGACCGCGGCGCTGCCGGTCCTCATCCTGCTCACCTCGCTCGTGCCCTCGATCGCGACCTTCTTCCTGCGCGAGGACCAGAGGGGCTGGCGCAACGGGCTCTCGGTCGGCGGCTCGATCGTCAAGCTCGCCCTCGTCGCGTTCATGCTGTCGGAGGTGGCGGCCGGCGCGGTCTACGAGACCCGGCTCGCGCTCGCGCCGGGCCTGTTCCTGCTGCTGCAGGTCGACGCGCTGGCGCTGCTCTTCGTGACGCTGTCGGCCTTCCTGTGGCTGCTCACCAACATCTACGCCATCGCCTATCTCGGCGACGGGCCGAACCTGTCGCGCTTCTTCGGCTTCTTCTCGCTCTGCGTCTTCGCGACGACGGGCATCGCGTTTTCCGGCACGCTGATCTCGTTCTTCGTCTTCTACGAGATCCTCACCCTCTCGACCTGGCCGCTCGTCGTGCACAAGGGCGACCCGAAGTCCCTGCGTGCGGGCGCGGTCTATCTGGCCTACGCGCTGCCCGCCTCGGTCGCGCTTCTCGTGGCCATCGTCTGGCTCGAGAGCCAGACCGGCCCGATCGAGTTCGACCTGCCCGCCGATCTCCGCCGCCACGACGACGCGACCTTGCGCGCGATCTTCGTGCTCTTCGTCGCGGGCCTCGGGGTGAAGGCGGCGCTGGTGCCGCTGCACGGCTGGCTGCCCGGCGCCATGGCCGCGCCCGCGCCGGTCTCGGCCCTCCTGCACGCCGTCGCGGTCGTCAAGGCCGGCGCCTTCGGCATCGTCCGGGTGATCTACGACGTCTTCGGCCCGGATCTGGTGGCCGACCTCGGCCTCGGCCTGCCGCTCGCGGTCCTCGCCTCCTTCACAATCCTCTACGGCTCGGCCCGCGCGCTCGCCCAGACCGAAATCAAGCCTCGGCTCGCCTTCTCCACCGTGTCACAGGTCTCCTACATCGTGCTCGGCGCGGCACTCGCGGGGCCGGTCGCCACCATCGGCGGCCTCGTCCACCTCGTGCACCAGGGGTTGATGAAGATCACGCTGTTCTTCTGCGCCGGCGTCTTCGCCGAGCGGGCGGGCGCCGAGCGGATCGACGACCTCGACGGCATCGGCCGCCACATGCCGTGGACCGCGACGGCCTTCACCGTCGGCGCGCTCGGCATGATGGGCGTGCCGCCGATCGCGGGCTTCGTGTCGAAGTGGCATCTCGGTCTCGGCGGGCTCGAGGTCGGCGCGCCCTGGGTCGTCGCGGTGCTCGCGGGCTCGGCGCTGCTGAACGCGCTCTACTTCCTGCCGCTGGTCTACCGCATGTGGTTCCTCGACCGACCCGCGCCGGAGGCGCCGCTCGAGCGGCCCGTCGCGCTGATCGCGCCCGCCGTCGTTACAGCCACGGCCGCGCTCCTCGCCGGCCTCTTCGCCGCCACCGCCTTCAGCCCGCTCGGTTGGGCGACGCTGATCGCCGAGAGGTTCTACTTCCCGTGATCGTCGGTCCGCTCCTGCCGCTCCTGGCCCTCGCTGCGCCGCTCGCCCTCGGCCTCCTCGCCTCGGTGCCGGCGGTGCGCGCCCACGCGCTCCGCCTGCTGCCGCTCGCCCCGCTCCCCGCCCTCGCGCTCGCACCCG
>SKOX01000048.1 GCA_007119835.1 Paracoccaceae bacterium | reverse complement strand
CGCGCGTGGGACACGCCGTTCGGGATACCGCCCTTCGGCGAGATCGGCGACGACGACTTCGAGCCCGCTTTCGAGGCGACCTTGGCCGAGGCCCGTGCGGAGGTCCGGGCGGTGCGCGACGACCCCGAGGCGCCGACCTTCGCCAACACCATCGAGGCGCTCGAACGCGCGGGCCGCGGGCTCGGACGGGTCGCGGCCGTGTTCTTCAATCTGGCCGGCGCGCACACCAACGACCGGCTCGAGGCGCTACAGCGCGCGGTCAGTCCGAAGCTTGCGGCCTTCCGGGCGGAGATGGCGTCGGACCCGGCGCTCTTCGCGCGGGTCGATGCGCTGATGCGGGATGCAGCCACGCTCGGCCTGACCGACGAGCAGGCCCGGGTGCTCGAGCTCTATCACCGCATGTTCGTGCGCGCCGGGGCCCGGCTCGACCCGCCCGGTCGCGCCAGGCTCGGCGCGATCGTCGAGCGACTGGCCACGCTCGGGACCACCTTCTCCCAGAACGTGCTGGCGGACGAACGCGACTGGGCGCTGCCGCTCGGGGAGGAAGACGAAGACCTCGAGGGCCTGCCCGACTGGCTGGTAGCAGCTATGGCGGAGGCCGCGCGCGAGCGCGGGCGGGACGGACACGTGGTGACCCTGTCACGCAGCCTGATCGCGCCGTTCCTGGCGCTGTCGCCCCGGCGGGACCTGCGCGAGACGGCCTTCGCCGCATGGATCGAGCGCGGCGCCGGTGGCGGCGAGACCGACAACCGCGGCGTGATCGCCGAGACGCTCGCGTTGCGCGAGGAGCGGGCGCGGCTGCTCGGCTACGAGAGCTTCGCCGCCTTCAAGCTCGAGCCCGAGATGGCGAAGGCGCCCGAGGCGGTGCGCACGCTTCTCACGGCCGTCTGGGAGCCGGCCCGCATCTCGGCCGAGGCGGACGCCGCCGCGCTCGCCGAGATCATGCGCGCGGACGGCGTCAACGACGCGCTGCGCCCCTGGGACTGGCGCTACTATTCCCGGATCCGCCAGAAGCGCGAGCACGACCTCGACGAGGCCGAGGTCAAGCCGTATCTCGCGCTCGACGCGATGATCGCCGCGGCCTTCGACGTGGCGTCGCGGCTCTTCGGCCTCGCCTTCCGCCCGGTGGAGGTCCCGCTCTACCACCCGGACGCGCGCGCCTGGGAGGTGACCCGCGACGGGCGGCACATGGGCGTCTTCGTCGGCGACTACTTCGCGCGGTCGTCGAAGCGGTCGGGCGCCTGGTGCTCGACGTTCCGCTCCCAGCGCCGGCTCGACGGCGAGGTGCGGCCGATCGTCGTCAACGTCTGCAACTTCGCCAATGCGGGCGCGGGCGAGCCCTGCCTGCTCACCTTCGACGACGCGCGCACGCTCTTCCACGAGTTCGGCCACGCGCTGCACCAGCTGATGTCCGACGTCACCTACGAGTTCGTCTCGGGCACGAGCGTCGCGCGCGACTTCGTGGAGCTGCCGAGCCAGCTCTACGAGCACTGGCTGGGCGTGCCCGAGGTGCTCGAGCGCCACGCCCGTCATGTCCGGACCGGCGCGCCGATGCCGCGCGACCTCCTCGAGCGCGTGCTCGCCGGGCAGACCTACGACACCGGCTTCCAGACCGTCGAGTACCTGGCCTCTGCCCTCGTGGATCTCGATCTGCACGACGTGCCGGCGCCTGCCGACCCCGAGGCCGCCGAGGCCGCGACGCTCGCGCGCATCGGGATGCCGGACGCGATCGTCATGCGGCACGCGAGCCCGCACTTCCTGCACGTGTTCGCGGGCGACGGCTATTCGTCGGGCTATTACTCCTATCTATGGTCCGAGGTGATGGACGCCGACGCCTTCGCCGCCTTCGAAGAGGCAGGCGATCCCTTCGACCGGGAGGTCGCGGCGCGTCTCGCGCGCCACATCCTCGCCGCCGGTGGCTCCCGCGAGCCCGAGGTTCTCTATCGCGACTTCCGCGGCCGGATGCCCGGACCCGAGGCGCTGCTGCGGAAGCGTGGTCTCGCCCCGCCAGCCGACGCCGCCTGACGCCGAGCGCGGCACCGCGCCCGCTGGCAGTTCGACGCCTGCACGGGCCGCCGCAGGGGGGACGCGCGCCTCGCGCGTCCGACGCCGGCCGAGGAGGCTCGATGCCTCCGAGGACGGCGCGCCCCTGAGCCTGCCGTCAGACCGGATCCTTCTGGATGATGACGTCCGCGTCCGGGATTTCCTCGAGCAGGGCCCGGCGCAGGCCGGCACCGATCGCGTGCGCCTCCGCGAGGCTCTGACGGCCGTCGAGTTCGATGTGGACCTGGATGAAGGTGCGGGTGCCCGCGGTGCGGGTGCGCAGGTCGTGATGGCCTGCGACGCCGGGATGGCCGGCGACGATCCGCTCGATGCGCGCGACCAGGGCCGGGTCGGCGTGGCGGTCCATCAGCGCGTGCCAGGCGCCCGTGCCGATCCGGCGCGCGCCCCACAGCAGGATGGCGCAGGCGGCCAGCGCCACCACCGGATCGAGCCACAGGATGCCGGCGCCGGCGGCCAGGAGGGCGAACATCGCGCCGACGTTCGGCAGGAGGTCCGCGAGATAATGCAGCCTGTCGGCCGCCACGATCTTCGAGCCGGTCGTTCGCGCGACATGGGTCTGCCAGGCGACGAGGGCGAGGGTGATCGCCGTGGCAAGACCCATGACCGCCAGCCCCGCCGCCTCGCCCTGGAGGTCGGGCGGCGCCCCGAGACGACCGATGGCCTGCCAGGCGATCAGCGCCGCCGCGCCGGTGACGAGGAGCGACTGGCCGAGCGCGACGAGATCCTCCGCCGAACTGTGGCCGAAGGAATGGTCCGCGTCGGGCGGGCGCGCCGCATAGAGGATGCCGAGCAACGCCGCCATGGACGCCAGGAGATCGACCAGGGAGTCCACGAGCGATGCCGCGACGCTGAGCGCGCCGGTGGCGACGAGCGCCCATGCCTTGAGCGCGACGAGGACGAGCGCGACGGTGATCGACGCCGCGCCCGCCGAGACGTTCAGGCGGTGTCGCCTGTCCGGCGGGGGTGGTGCGGGTCCGGGGCCGTCGCGGTTCCGCCCTTCCTCGGGATCGAAGCCGATCATGTCCTCTTCACGCAAACGTGTCCGTTTCAGCCTTTCGCCGGGATCGGGTGTGATCCGAGAAGCAAGCCTGCGGGTACCGCCCCGGATCAATCTACGACCTTCGTCCCGCTGATCATTGTCGCCCTCGCCGGTGCAGCACAAGCCCTCGACGGCAATTCGGAGGCCTTCTGGCGGCATTCTTTCGCTGGTCTCCGGGCCAATGTCGTTTTTAGCAAAATCTTGACGCATGATGTCTTGCCTCCACTATGGGGGCAGAATATCTTGATCGAGGAAAGCAGCTCGTCTCCGACGGGCCCGGTTTCTCAAGCGAAATGCGGCGGTCAGGATCATGTGCCGACCGCCAGACTACATGGATGAGGCGTTATGTCGGAAGAGCAGACCATCGGCCGGGGCGAGATTCTCGCCCTGACAACCGAGATCGTGTCGGCGCACGTTGCGAACAACTCGGTCGTGCAGGCCGAGGTGCCGGACTTGATCCAACAGGTGTACAGCAAGCTCAGCGAGCTCGCATCGGGCGAGGACAGCTCCTCGGTCGAGCTGACGCCGGCCGTGCCGATCAAGAAGTCGGTGACGGATGACTACATCGTCTGTCTCGAGGATGGCAAGAAGCTGAAGATGCTGAAGCGGCATCTGATGACCGCCTACGGGCTGACCCCGGAAGAATATCGCGCGAAGTGGGGCCTGAAGCCGGACTACCCGATGGTCGCGCCGAACTACGCGGCGAAGCGGCAGGAGCTTGCCAAGAAGATCGGTCTCGGACGCAAGCCGAAGAACAACGGCCGCGGCTGACGGCGGCCGCCCGGACGGCTTGATCCGTCCGGGGTCGAAGCGTAGTGGATTGGACGCGAGGCCGGACGGTCCTCGCGTCCTTTTTTCTTTCGGAGGCATTCATGGCGGATGGGAGCACCGGCGGGGCGGGGCGGCTGCGGCTGCACGTCAAGACCTACGGCTGCCAGATGAACGTCTACGACAGCGAGCGGATGGCCGCGGCGCTGGCGCCGCTCGGCTACGAGTCGGCCGACGCGGCGGACGACGCGGACGTCGTGCTGCTGAATACCTGCCACATCCGGGAGAAGGCGGCGGAGAAGGTCTACTCCGAGATCGGCCGGCTGAAGGCGTTGAAGGCCGCGCGGCCCGGCATGGTGATCGGCGTCGCGGGCTGCGTCGCCCAGGCCGAGGGTGCCGAGATGCTCGATCGGGCGCCGGCGATCGACCTCGTGGTCGGGCCCCAGGCCTACCACCGGCTGCCGGCGATGCTGGCGCGGGTGGCGCGCGGCGAGCGGCCGGTGGAGGCGGATTTCCCGGCGGAGGACAAGTTCGATCATCTGCCCGAGGACGCCCGCCCGCGGCGGGCGCCGGCGGCCTTCCTGACGGTGCAGGAGGGGTGCGACAAGTTCTGTGCCTTCTGCGTCGTGCCCTACACGCGCGGCGCGGAGGTGTCGCGGCCGGTCGCGCGGATCCTGGCGGAAGCCGAAGCCCTCGTCGCGAGGGGCGTGCGCGAGATCACGCTGCTGGGACAGAACGTCAACGCCTATCACGGGGCGGACGGCGGCCGGGAGCTGGGGCTCGCGGGGCTGGTGCGGCGGCTCGCGGCGATCGACGGGCTGGAGCGGATCCGCTACACGACGAGCCATCCCAACGACATGCGCGACGACCTGATCGCGGCGCATGCGGAGGTGGCCAAGCTCATGCCCTACCTGCATCTCCCGGTGCAGGCGGGCAGCGACCGGGTCCTGCGCGCGATGAACCGGAAGCACACGGCGGAAGACTACCTGCGGCTTGTCGAGCGGATCCGCGCGGCGCGGCCCGACATCGCGCTGTCGGGCGACTTCATCGTCGGTTTCCCGGGCGAAACCGAGGCGGATTTCCAGGCGACGCTCGATCTGGTCGGGGCGGTGGGCTACGCGCACGCCTATTCGTTCAAGTACTCGCCGCGCCCGGGGACGCCGGCGGCGGCGCGCGCGCAGGTGCCCGAGGCGGAGAAGGCCGACCGGCTCGCCCGGCTGCAGGCGCGCCTCGCGGCGAGCCAGGCGGCCTTCCAGGCGGCGACGGTGGGCCGGGTGCTGCCGGTGCTCGTCGAGAAGCCGGGGCGGATGCCGGGGCAGGTGGCGGGCCGGTCGCCCTATCTCCAGGCCGTGCACTTCGCGGGAGAGCCGGCCTTGATCGGCTCGATCGTGCCCGTGCGGATCGTCGAGGCGGGCAACAATTCCCTGGCAGGCGAAGTGGCGCTCTGAGCGGGGCGGTCGGTCTCCCACGGGCAAGGGCCCTGACAGGATGGCCGCGGAGGCGTCCGACCGCGGCGCCCGGTGCAGAGACGGACTTGCGCCGATGTCCGGTGTCGGGCAACGTTGCACTGGCAGAGTCCCTCGTGTGCCGGAGGTTCATTGGTCAACGCCCCCCGTTCCGCGCCGCGGCCGGTTGACGACAGTGCGGACAGCGTCTTGCAGTTTCCCGACAACCGACTGCTGATCGACCTCTGCGGCGAACTCGACCGCAACATCGCTCAGATCGAGACAGGCCTCGGCGTGATGATCACCCGCCGGGGCAACGAGCTTGCCGTGCACGGCCCGGCGCCCGAACGGGCGATGGCCGAGCAGGTGCTGCGCGCGCTCTACGCCCGGCTCGAGCAGGGGCGGCCGGTGACGCCGGGCGATGTCGAGGCGGCGTTGCGGATGACGCCCGCGCCCGACGGCGGGGACGACGGCCGGGCGCAGCTCGACATGTTCGGCGACGGCGCGCGGCTCGAGATCCGGACGCGCAAGAAGGTCGTGGAGCCGCGCACGCCGGCTCAGAAGGAGTACGTGCGCCAGCTCTTCCGCCACGAACTGGTCTTTGGGCTCGGGCCGGCGGGGACCGGCAAGACCTACCTTGCGGTCGCCGCGGCCGTGTCGATGTTCCTCGAGGGGCACGTCGACAAGATCATACTCAGCCGTCCCGCGGTGGAGGCGGGCGAGCGGCTCGGCTTCCTGCCAGGCGACATGCGCGAGAAGGTCGACCCCTACATGCAGCCGCTCTATGACGCGCTGAACGACTTCTTCCCGGCGCGTCAGGTCCAGAAGATGATGGAGGAGCGCCAGATCGAGATCGCGCCGCTCGCCTTCATGCGCGGGCGCACGCTCGCCAACGCCTTCGTCGTGCTCGACGAGGCGCAGAACGCGACGACGATGCAGATGAAGATGTTCCTCACCCGCCTCGGCGAGGGCAGCCGGATGGCCGTGACCGGGGACATGACCCAGATCGACCTGCCGCGCGGCGTGATGTCCGGGCTCGTCGAGGCCGAGCGGGTTCTCCGCGGCGTCGACGGGATCGGCTTCGCGCGCTTCGGGCCGGAGGACGTGGTGCGCCATCCGCTGGTCGCGAAGATCATCCGTGCCTACGACAAGCTCGGCGATGGTCGCTGAGGCCGGGGCGCCGCTGGTCGATCTCGTCTGCGAGGACGACCGCTGGCAGGCCGTCGGGATCGAGGCGGTCGCCGAGCGTGCCGCGCGCGCGGCAATGGCGGCGGCGGGTGTCCCGGCCGAGGGACGCGAGATCAGCCTGCTCGCGGCCGACGACGCCAGGGTGGCCGAGCTCAACGCCACCTTCCGCGGACAGGCGAAGCCGACCAACGTGCTGTCCTGGCCCGCCGGCGCGTCGGGGCGAACGGAAGATGAAATGCCGATCTTTCTCGGCGATGTCGCGCTTGCCTACGAGACCTGCGCGGCCGAGGCCGGGGCGGCCGGCGTGCCGCTCGCCGATCACGTGGCGCATCTTATCGTGCACGGTGTCCTGCATCTTCTCGGCCACGAGCACGGCCATGACGCCGAGGCCGAGGCGATGGAGGCGCTCGAGGCGAAAGCTCTTGCGTCGATAGGGGTTCGGAACCCATATGTGCCTTGATGGCGCTTCCGGGCGCCGTATTTCGGATCGGAGTCATGGGCGACAGCCAAGACGGGTCACCTCCTGCAGCGCAGCGCGCGCAAGAGACGGAACCCGACAGTCCCGCTAGGGGCACTTTTCTCGGCCGATTGTTCGGCTGGGACGGAGACGGCGGACGCAACGGTCATCGTCTCGAAGATCCCGCGATCCAGGGCCTCGTGGTACGCTCGCGAAGCGGCGCGCGCAGGGGCGTGGACACGGGCGAGGGCCTGATGGTCGACCTCGGCAAGCTCGTCGGTCTGAAGATCGACGACGTGGCGGTACCGCGCGCGGATATCGTCGGGGTGCCGGTGGATGCCGGTCTCGCCGACATCGTGCAGGTCTTCCGCGAGAGCGAGAACACGCGGCTGCCGGTCTACGACGAGACGCTCGACCAGCCGATCGGCCTCGTGCACCTGAAGGACCTCGCGTTGCGCTACGGCTTCGGCACCGACGCCGAGGGCTTTGACCTCAGGTCGATCGTGCGGCCGCTGCTCTACGTGCCGCACTCGATGCCGCTCGGCACGCTGCTCACCAAGATGCAGGCGACGCGCACCCACATGGCGCTCGTCATCGACGAGTATGGCGGCGTCGACGGACTGGTGACCATCGAGGACATCCTCGAGGAGATCGTGGGCGAGATCGACGACGAGCACGACCGCGAGGAGGGGCCGCTCTGGAGCCGCGAGGGCGCGGGCGTGTATCTTCTCAACGCGCGGCTCGACCTCGAGGCCTTCGCCGAGGAGGCGGGCATCGCGCTCGACGTGCCGGATCTGACGGACGAGGTGGACACGCTCGGCGGGCTGGTGACGCAGCTTGCCGGACGCCTGCCCGAGCGCGGCGAGGTGGTGCTGCATCCCGAGGGGCACGAGTTCGAGGTGATCGACGCCGATGCGCGCCGGATCAAGCGCCTGAGGCTGCGCCTGGCCGACGAGCGGACGGCGATCGGCCGCGCCGCCGAGTAAGTGGAGCGGCTCGCGCAGCAGGCGGTCGCGCTCGGGCCGGCCCTGCGGTCCATTGCCGCGGCGGCGCTGGGAGCGGCGCTCGCGCTTGCCCAGCCGCCGGTTTCCCAGCCGTGGGTGCTGTTCCTCGCGCTGCCGCCGCTTCTGTGGCTGCTTCAGGGTGCGCGGGGCGGCTGGGGCGGCGCCGGAATCGGCTGGATGGCCGGCGCCGGCTACTTCCTGGCGGCGCTCTTCTGGATTTGGGAGCCCTTCCAGGTCGACGTGGACCTTCACGGCTGGCTTGCGCCCTTCGCGCTCTTCGGCATGGCCGGCGGGCTGGCGCTGTTCTGGGCGGCGGCCTTCGGGCTCGCACGCGCGCTCGGGGCGGCGGGGCTTGCGGGTGCGGTGCGGCTCGCGACGCTGATGGCGGCGGCGGAGGTGGCGCGCAGCTACCTGCTGACGGGCTTTCCCTGGGCGCTGATCGGCTATGCCTGGGTGGATACGCCGGTGATCCAGGCGACGGCGCTGATCGGGGTGCAGGGCCTGGGCTTCCTCACGCTTCTCGCGGCTTTCGCCCTCGGGGCCGGGCTTCCACTCGCCGGAAGGCTCACCGTCGTGGCGGCCGCCGTGGCGCTTGTGGCGGCTGGCTGGGGCTACGGCACCCAGCGTCTCGCGCAGCCGGCGCCGGAGCGGGACGAGCCCTACGTGGTTCGGATCGTGCAGCCGAACGCTCCCCAGCACCTGAAGTGGCAGCCGGAGATGCAGGCGGTGTTCTACCGCCGGCATCTCGAGATGACCGCGGCCGAGGGGCCGCTCGGCCCGCCCGACATTGTCGTCTGGTCGGAGACGGCGGTGCCCTTCGTGCTCGGCTTTGCCGACGAGTACCAGGCGGAGATCGCTGCAGCGGCGGGGGGTGCACCGGTCGTCCTCGGGATCATGCGCGTCGAGTTCATCAGGGACGACGAGAACTGGTTCAATTCGCTTGCGATCATCGGCGAGGGCGGGCGGACAAAGGCAGTCTACGACAAGCACCACCTCGTGCCGTTCGGCGAGTACATCCCGCTGCAGCAGACCGTGCGGCGTCTCGGCGGGCCGACGATCGAGACGTTGACCCGCGGCGGGTTCACGCCGGGCGAGGGGCCGCATCTCGTCGGGGCGCCGGGGGTGCCGGCCTTCCTGCCGCTGATCTGCTACGAGGCGATCTTCGCGCGGCACATGTGGGCGCCCGAGGGCCGGCCGGAATGGATCGTGCAGGTCACGAACGACGCGTGGTTCGGCACAGTGTCGGGGCCGTTCCAGCACTACGCGCAGAACCGGGTGCGGGCCATCGAGCAGGGTCTGCCGATGGTGCGCGCGGCCAATACCGGTATCAGTGCGGTGCTGGATCCGCTGGGAAGGGAAGTCGTCCGCATCGAGCTCGGCGAAGCGCAGTTTGCGGATGCTGAACTTCCCGGTGCGCTGCCGCCAACATTCTATGCCCGGATCGGCGAGCGGCCTGTTCTCATCGCGATTATCCTCTTTTTTGGATTAACTTTCATAAAATTCTTAAGTGGATTCCTCCGCTCCCCCCGCCCATAACTCGTGTCGGGAGTGGTGGATAGTTTTGAAAATGGTGTGAAGCGGGCCGACCGGCAACGGTCTCAGGCAGTTCGCGCCGAGATATGGGTGGGTGTGACGTGAAGCTTACTGCAAGCCAGATCGACGCGCATGTCGGCCGCCGGATGCGGCAGAGGCGCGAGTATCTCGGGATCAGCCAGGGGAGGCTGGGGCGCCATCTCGGCCTGACGTTCAGCCAGGTCCAGAAATACGAGAAGGGCTCTAATCGCATCGGCGCCGGCCGGCTCTACCTGATTGCCGATTTCCTCGGCGTTCCGGTGCAGTACTTCTTCGAAGGTCTCGGCGACGAGGCCGCGGCAATTCCGGCGGCCAAAGGCGGCCGGCGGGGCGAGGAACTGGCCGTGCTCGAGGAGGCGTTCCTGTCGATCGACGACGGCGATACCCGCCGCTCGGTGCTCGCCCTGGTCCGCTCGCTCGCGGCGACCGGAGGAAGCGGGACAGCTGGGGCCGGCGTCACGGGGAACCCGCATTAGCGCTGAAGCGGTCCGACCTTTCGGAGGGTCTGCGGGCGCGTCCGCCGGTTGACCGGACGCGTCGAAGCGCCTAGCACCCGCCGCGGCGAAGGCTGCGGAGGACGCGATGGCAGGGCGGGGGTGGGTGGTCGAAGCAGGCGCAGTGCGGCGTGCGGCCTCGCGCTATCGGTCCGCGGCGTGGGAACGCGCCAGCCATCGCCCGTGGGGCGCTGCATGAACGTTCGTCCTTGGCGCAACTTCTACGGGCGCCGCAAGGGCAAGGGGCTGCGTCCGACGCAGCAACGCCATCTCGCCGAGATCCTGCCGCGGTTACGGCTGCCTGGCGTTGCGCTCGATGAGAATCCCGATCGGAAGACGATCGACCCGGTCGCGCTCGCTCATGGGGCGCGCGCGGTCTGGCTCGAGATCGGTTTCGGCGGCGGCGAGCATCTCCATGCGATGGCCAAGGCGCATCCCGATGTCCGCTTCCTCGGCTGCGAGCCCTTCGTCAACGGCGTGGCGATGCTGCTCGGCAAGATCGCAACCGATGATCCCGGGAACGTGCGGATCCACCCGGGCGACGTCCGGGATCTGGTCGAGGTGCTGGCCACTGGTACGCTGGGTCGGGTCTACCTGCTCTACCCCGACCCCTGGCCGAAGGCGCGGCACCACAAGCGGCGGTTCGCAAGTTCCGGGACGCTGGCAGAGCTCGCGCGGGTCATGGCGCCCGGCGCGGAGCTTCGACTTGCAACCGACATCCCCGACTATGCCGAACATGCCGTGGCTGCCGCGGCCGAGGCGGGTTGCTTCGAGCCGGTCGTGACGGGGGCCCCGGCATGGCATGCGGCCTGGCCCGGATGGCCGGGCACGCGCTACGAAACGAAGGCGCTGCGCGAGGGTCGGGTGCCGCATTACCTCGTCTGGCGCCGGCGCTGACAGGATCTCTCGCCGTCGAGGGTGTTGCCTCCCGTGGGTATCCCACATTGACACATGGCAAGCCTCTGTCCCTTCAAAGGAGAGCTGCTAACGGGCAGATCTAAACCGATCATCTGATGCGCCCCGGATCAACGTCGGGTGTCGCGGGTCTTCGGCGGGGCGAGCACGTCGCGCGCAGCGCCGGCGGCGGTATAGGTGCGCAGCCTCGATCGCGCGGCGCT
>SKOX01000155.1 GCA_007119835.1 Paracoccaceae bacterium | reverse complement strand
GGCTGCGAGGGGGAAGCCGGCCGCCGTCCGCGCGGCCCGACGTCGGCGCAATGCCACCCGGGGAAGGACTACGGTCGCCGGCGGACAGGAGGCGGGCAGGTTCCCGGGCGCGGCCGGGAGCCAAGCGCGCGGCACGGTTCTTGCCGGAGATCCTGCCAGGAACCCCGTCGGAGCCGTCTCCCAGGCTCCCGTGCCGAAGAGGATGGCACCATGATCGAACTCGTCTTCGTCGCCTGCCTGGTCGCCGAGCCGGTCCGCTGCGAGCAGCGGGCGCTTCCCGCGCTTCTCGACGTCACCGAGCAGCAGTGCATGTCGGTCTCCCAGCAGCTGCTCGCGGCCTGGGCCGGCCGCAACGACGGCTACCGCATCCGCAGCTGGACCTGCCGCGAGGTCGGCGCCTACGTCGACCTCTAACGCGCACGCCCCTACCATCCCCCGACAAAATGTGGTCGAGTCCTCCCGGTCTCGCGGAAAGGCCAGACGGGGAGGGCAGGCATGGGCGGCGCGGCGCGGACGGGCGGGCAGATCCTGGTCGACTGTCTCGTGGCCCAGGGCACGCGGGCGATCTTCGGCGTGCCCGGCGAAAGCTATCTGCCGGTCCTCGACGCCCTCCATGACGTGCAGGATCGCATCCGGCTCGTCCTGAATCGGCAGGAGGGCGGCGCCGCCTTCGCGGCGGCGGCGTGGGGCCGGCTGACGGGCGAGCCCGGTATCGCCTTCGTCACCCGCGGGCCGGGCGCCTCGAACGCCGCGATCGGCGTCCATTCGGCCCGCCAGGATTCCGCGCCGATGATCCTCTTCGTCGGCCAGATCGAGCAGTCGATGCGCGACCGCGAGGCGTTTCAGGAGATCGACTACCGCGCGATGTTCGGCACGGTCGCGAAGTGGGCCACCGAGATCAACGCGACCGACCGCATCCCCGAGATCGTCGCGCGCGCCTTCGCCGTCGCCCAGACCGGGCGGCCGGGGCCGGTTGTCGTGGCGCTGCCGGAGGACGTGCTGTGGGGCACGGCGGAGGCGGTCGCGGGGCCGCGGGTGCGGGTTCCGCGCGCCGCGCCGGCCGCCTGCGACGTCGAAGAGCTGACCGCCCTGATGCAGCGGGCGGAGCGGCCGCTGGTGCTCGCCGGCGGCGGCGGCTGGACGCAGCAGGCGCGCGACGACCTGCGCCGCTTCGCGGAAGCCAACCGTCTGCCGGTGCTCACCGTCTTCCGCTTCCAGGACCTGCTGGACAGCGCCTCGCCGAGCTGTGCCGGCGACGCTGGCCTCGGCAAGCTCGACTACGTCAGGCGCCTGATGGCGGAGAGCGACCTCGTCCTCGCGCTGGGGCTGAGGTTCGGCGAGAACACGACCGACGGCTACACCCTCTTCGGCGTGCCGAAGATGGCGCCGGTGCTGATCCACGTCCACGCCTCGGACGCGGAGCTCAACAAGGTCCACACCGCCGACCTGCCGATCCACGCCGCGCCCGGGCCGATGCTGGCCGCGCTGCGCGACCTGCGGCTCGCGGGGTCGGAACGGTGGGCGCGGCGGACGGCGGAGGCGCGCGCCTGCTTCGAGGCGAGGAACGCGCTGCCCGAGCCGCCGGGCACGCTCGACATGCGCGCGGTGATGGCGCATCTTGAGGCGGTTCTGCCCGAGGACGCCATCGTCACCAACGGCGCCGGCAACTTCGCGATCTGGCCCAACAAGCATTTCGGCTTCCGGGCGCGGCAGCGCCTCGTCGCGCCGCAGTCGGGAGCGATGGGCTACGGGCTGCCGGCGGGGATCGCGGCGCGCGTCGCCTGCCCGGAGCGCTGCGTCGTGACCTTCGCGGGCGACGGCGACCTGCAGATGGTGGTGGGCGAGCTCGGCACGGCGAAGCAGGCCGGCGCCTGCCCGGTCATCCTGCTCGTCAACAACGCGAGCTACGGCACGATCCGGATGCATCAGGAGAAGCACTATCCCGGGCGCGTCGTCTTCACCGACATCGAGAACCCGGACTTCGTGGCGCTGGCGCGGGCCTACGGCCTCTTCGGCGCGCGGGTGACGCACACGGCGGACTTCGCGGCCGCCTTCGAGCTGGCGATGGCCTCGGGGGGCGGGATCGTCGAGCTGGTCGTGCCGGTGGAGGCGATCACGCCACGCCAGACGATCGCGGGGATGCGGGCGGCAGGCAGGGGGTGAGGCGATGGCCGACTACGAACGGATCCTGATCACGGGGGCGGCCGGCAGCCTCGGCAGCCACCTGCGCGGCGGCCTGCGGCATCTCGCGCCGAGCCTCAGGCTCGTCGACGTGCGGGACATGGGCGACACCGCCGAGAACGAGGAGGCGATCGTCTGCGACCTCGCCGAGAAGGAGGCGGCCTTCGAGTGCGTGCGCGGCTGCGACGCGGTGGTGCATTTCGCCGGCCACCCGCGGGAGCAGAGCTTCGAGGAGATCGTGTCGGACACCCTGCCGGCGGCCTACCACGTCTACGAGGCGTCGCGGCGGTTCGGCGTGAAGCGGGTGGTCTACGCGAGCTCGATCCACGCCGTCGGGTTCTATCCGGTCGAGGCCGTGCCCGACACGGCGGTTCCGCACCGGCCTGACACCTTCTACGGCCTGACCAAGTGCTTCGTCGAGGACCTCGGTTCGATGTACTGGGACAAGTGGGGGCTCGAGACCGTCGCCTTGCGGATCTGCTCGTGCTTCCCCGAGCCCGCCGACCGGCGGATGCTGTGGTCGTGGCTGAGCTTCGCCGACATGGTCCGGCTCACCGAGGCCGCGCTGACGGCGCCGCGGGTCGGGTTCTCGGTGATCTACGGGACCTCTGACAACGCGCAGGCCGGGGTGTCGAACGCGCGGGCGACGCATCTGGGTTTCTTGCCCGAGGAGTCGGCGGACGACTATGCCGAGGCGGTGCTGGCCCGGACGGCGCGGCCCGATCCCCACGCGGTCGCGACGCGGGTCGTCGGCGGCGGCTTCGCCGCCACCGGGCATCCGGACGATGCGGCCTGAG
>SKOX01000484.1 GCA_007119835.1 Paracoccaceae bacterium | reverse complement strand
CGGCATCGCCACGCCCACCGAATCGGCCTCCGTCGGCGCCGTCGGCGCGATGCTGCTCGCGCTCGCCCGCGGGCGGCTCACCTGGACGAACCTGCGCTCGGTGATGGATTCGACCGCGACCACGACCTGCATGATCTTCATCATCCTGATCGGCGCCTCGGTCTTCGGCCTCGTCTTCCGGATGCTCGGCGGCGAGCGCCTGGTCCACGACCTGCTCGCGGCCATGCCGGGCGAGCGTGTCGGCGCCATCGTCTTCGTCATGCTGCTGATGTTCGTGCTCGGCTTCATCCTCGACACGTTCGAGATCATCTTCGTGATCATCCCGATCACCGCGCCGGTGCTGTTCTTCCTCGACGTCGACCCGGTCTGGCTCGGCGTCCTCATCGCGGTGAACCTGCAGACGTCGTTCCTGACGCCGCCCTTCGGCTTCTCGCTGTTCTATCTCCGCTCCGTCGCGCCACGCACCGTCCGCACGCCGATGATCTACCGCGGCGCCCTGCCCTTCGTCGGGCTCCAGATCGCGGTGATCGGCGCGCTGATCGCCTTCCCGGGCCTCGCGACCTGGCTGCCGCGGCTGATCTACGGCTAGCGCGGCCGGCCGGTCACTCGATCA
Organism: Paracoccaceae bacterium; assembly: GCA_007119835.1. Lineage (GTDB taxonomy): Bacteria > Pseudomonadota > Alphaproteobacteria > Rhodobacterales > Rhodobacteraceae > Amaricoccus. Next base: position 2,366 of record SKOX01000484.1, on the reverse strand, counting down.
CCTCGCAAGGCGGCAGCCGCTCTCCGGCGAGGCTCACCACCGGCGCGCCCGGGGCCATCGTGAAGAAGGTCTCCGGATCGCCCGGCAGCTCGTACCGCCGCCCGCCCGCGTGATCGACCGCAACGAGATCGACGTCGACCGTCCCGACGGTCAGGCGTGCGCCGCGCGCGTCCGCTGCGACCGCGATCTCGCTCTCGCCGCAGCGCAGACGCTCGGGAGCCGCCGCGGCCGTGGCCGTGGCCGTGGCCTCGACCGCATCCTCCAGTTCCGGCGCATCCGCCGCCGCTTCCGCTTCCGCTTCCGGTTCCGCTTCCGTTGCGGCTGCCGGCGTCCACTCCGCCTCGTCCTCCGCCGGCACCGCCGGGGCGGCCTCCTCCGGCCCGAGGACACCCCGCGGCGCCGGGTCGGCGACCCCGCAGCCCGCCATGCCGAAGGCAACCGCACCGAGCAGCGCCACGAACCGGCCACTCCGAAGCAAACCGTTCATGAGCTCCTCCTGCGTTTGCCGTGGAGGCCGAATAAAGCCCGTCTCATCCGTCTCGCGCAAGCGCCGCCTGCCTCCTCGGTCCGGAGGACGCCACCGCCGGGCCAGTGGCGACAGGCGCCGGTCCGTCGCCACTGGGCGACAGGCTTCGGTCCATCGCCACTGGCGACAGGCTTCGGTCCATCGCCACTGGCGACAGGCTTCGGTCCATCGCCACTGGCGACAGGCGTCAGTCCGTCGCCGCTGGCGACAGCCCTCAGTCCGTCGCCGCTGGCGACAGGCGTCAGTCCGTCGCGGGCTCGCACTCGGGCAGCACCTCGCCCGCCAGACCGACGAGCGCGCGGTCGTTCCGGAGCCAGAGGAAGGTCTCGGGATCGTCCGGCACCTCGAAGCGCGCACCGGACGCTGCCGGCACCTGCACCATCTCGATGCTGACGTCGCCAACCATCACCGCCGCCGTCCCGTCGCGCAAGGTCGCCCGCACCTCCGTCTCACCGCACATCAGGCGAAGCTCCCGAACCTCAGGCGCGACCGGCTCGGGCGCAGGCGCGGCCACCTCCGGCTCCGGCTCGGGCGCAGGCGCGGCCACCTCCGGCTCCGGCTCGGGAACCACGGGAGCGACCTCGGGCTCGGCGACCTCCGGCTCGGGGAGCGGCGCGGGCGCAGGCTCCGGAACCTCCGCCACGCGGGCAAGCCGCACCTCGCCGAGATCGACCGGACCCGTCCCCGCCTGCACGGGCACGGGCTCGGTCTGCCAGGTCGTCTCACCGTCGATCGCGACGGCGCCGACGAACGCCCCCGCCCGCTCCGCCGGCACCCAGAGCCGGAAGTCGAGCGGCACCTGCCGGCCTTCCGTGACCGCACGCTCGGACGCGACGACCCGCCCATCGCGTCCGCGAAACTCGACGACCACCTCCGCCGTCGCCGGCAAGGCGATTCGTTCGGCGTAGGTGAGCGTTCCCGTCACGGCGCGCATCGCCGCGTCCGCCAGCGCCGGCTGCGCCGGCAGCCACAGAGCCAGGCAGCCAAAAACCAGACCGGCGGCACCCGAAGCCATTCGGATCATGACATGTCCCCCTTTGCCGGGCCCGTCCGCGGGCCCAATCCCGCGCCGCGACCCTTAGCCCGACGAAGCCCGCCGGGCCACCCCGTCGCGGAAGCATTCCGCACCGTCCGAAAGAATTGCGCTCCTATTACGATCTGCGCGCAAAGAACTGTTCGTGAAACGATCACCCGGGCCGCGCCGCGTGCCGCACCTGCTGCCGACCAGGAGCCTGGCTTGACGGATTGCCGGAAAGTCGCGGCAATCGCCCCTTGAGTCGCTTCGCCTGCGGGATACGAAGTATGCCGGGACCTTCCACGTCGGGCACCCGCGCCTTCATCCCGCGGCGTCTGCCGCCTCAGCCACGGACAGAGCCATGAACCCGCCCCGCATCGTTGTCACGCGCAAGCTTCCCGACGCCGTCGAGGAGCGGCTGCGCGACCGCTTCAGCGTCGCCTTCAACTGCGAGGACGTGCCCTTCTCGCGCGAGCGGATGGAGGCGGCCTTCGACCAGGCCGACGGCATCCTGACCACCGTGACCGACCCGGTCGACCGGGCGCTCATCACCCGGCCGAGCCGTTCGGCGCAGATCGTCTCGAATTTCGGCGTCGGCGTGAACAACATCGACCTCGAGGCCGCGCGCGAGGCGGGCGTCGTCGTATCGAACACCCCGGGCGTGCTGACCGACGCCACCGCCGACCTCGCGATCGCGCTGATGCTCGCCGCGACCCGGCGCTTCCACGAGACCGAGACCGCGCTGCGCCGCGGCGAATGGGACGGCTTCCGCGCGACCCAGTGGCTCGGCATGGGGCTGCAGGGCAAGACGATCGGCATCGTCGG
>SKOX01000114.1 GCA_007119835.1 Paracoccaceae bacterium | reverse complement strand
TCGAACGCGACGCTGCACAACGCGGACTACATCGCGGGGCGCGACTCGCGCGGGCAGACGATCCGCGAGGGCCGCGACATCCGGGAGGGCGACTGGGTGACGGTCTACCGCGCGGGCGACGTCATCCCGAAGATCGAGGACGTCGACCTCTCCCGCCGCCCGCCCGACGCCGAGCCCTACCGCTTTCCCGAGACCTGCCCCGTCTGCGGCTCGGACGTGGTGCGCGAGCCGGGCGAGGCGGTGCATGCCTGCACCGGCAACCTGATCTGCCCGGCGCAGCAGGTGGAGAAGCTCAAGCACTTCGTCTCCCGCGACGCCTTCGACATCGAGGGGCTGGGGGCGAAGACCATCGAGGCCTTCTTCGCCGAAGGCTGGGTGCGCGAGCCGGCCGACATCTTCCACCTCGAAGCGCGGCACGGGCCAGCGCTGCGAACGCGCGAGGGCTGGGGCGAGCGGTCGGCGGCGAACCTCTTCCGGGGCATCGCCGAGCGGCGGCGGGTGCCGCTCAACCGCCTGATCTTCGCGCTCGGCATCCGGCACGTGGGCGAGACGGCGGCGAAGCTCCTCGCCCGCCACTACGGCACCTGGGAGCGGTTCCGGGAGGCGATGGAAGCCGCACGCGACCATGAGGGCCCGGAATGGGACGACCTGAACGCCATCGACGGCGTCGGGCCGACGCTCGCGGCCTCGCTCGTCGACTGTTTCCACGAGCCGGCAAACCGCGCCGCGATCGACCGGCTCGCCGCCGAGCTCGAGGTCGAGCCGGTCGCCGCGCCGTCGGCGGCGGGCTCGCCGCTCGCCGGCAAGACCATCGTGTTCACGGGCTCGCTCGAGCGCATGACCCGCGCCGAGGCCAAGGCCCGGGCCGAGGCGCTCGGCGCCAAGGTCGCAGGCTCGGTCTCGGCCCGGACCGACTACGTCGTGGCCGGCCCGGGCGCGGGCTCGAAGGAGAAGAAGGCGCGGGAGCTGGGCCTCGCGGTGCTTTCGGAAGACGAGTGGCTGGAGATGGCGGGCTAGCACCCGCCCCCGCCGGCTCTCGCCGGGGGAGCGGGCGGCGTGGCCCGGGATCCTCAGCCGTCCGCGGGGCGCAGGCCGACGAAGCGCTCGTTGCCGTCGCGCCAGACGCGGAGCAGGACGGCGGCGCGGTCCTCCTCCTCCTCGAGCGCCTCGGTCAGCGTCTCGGGGCTCGTCACCGCGTGGTCCTGCAGCGCGACGATCACGTCGCCCGGCCGGAGCTGGCCTGCGGCGGGACCGCGCGGATCGACGCCCACGACCAGCGCTCCCTCGATCTGCTCCGCGACGTTGGCGAGCGCGCGCGTCGTCTCGTCAAGCGCGGTCACCGCGATGCCGAGCCCCGGCGCCTCCAGCTCCTGCGGCTCGGTCGGCGGCACGGTCGGCGGCTCGTCGAGCGCCGCCATCTCCTCGGGGCGCAGGCGGCCGATCTCGACGCTCAGGGTCTCGCGCTCGCCGGCGCGCTGAACCTCGATCTCGACCTCCTGGCCGGGACGCGTCGCCGCGACGAGACGGGGCAGGTCGCGCAGGGTGTCGATCTCGCGGTCGCGGTAGCGCAGGATCACGTCGCCGGCCTCCACGCCGGCCTGATCCGCGGGGCTGTCGGGGGTGACGGCGGCGACGAGGGCGCCGCGGGTCTCGTCGAGGCCGAGCGCCTCGGCGAGCTCGTCGGTCATCGGCTGCAGCTGGACGCCGAGCAGGCCGCGCTCGACGACGCCGTCCTCGGCGAGCTGGGCGATGACGTCGCGCGCGACGTTCGCGGGGACCGCGAAGCCGATCCCGACGTTGACGCCGGTGGGCGAGAAGATCGCGGTGTTCACCCCGATGACCTCGCCCGCCTCGTTGAACAGCGGGCCGCCGGAGTTGCCCTGGTTGATCGGCGCGTCGATCTGGATGAAGGCGTCGTAGGGCCCGGCCTGGATGTCGCGGTCGATGGCCGAGACGATGCCGGCCGTCACCGTGCCGCCGAGGCCGAAGGGGTTGCCGACGGCGATGACGTTGTCGCCGGGCCGCACCACGTCCGAGTCGCCGAACTCGACGAAGGGCAGCGCGCCGTTCGCGTCGATGCGCAGGAGCGCGAGGTCGGTCTGCGGGTCGGTGCCCACGACCTCGGCGAGGAAGGTCCGGCCGTCGTCGAGCCGGACGTTCACCTCGGTCGCGCCGGCGACGACGTGGTTGTTGGTGACGATCAGGCCCTCGGCCCCGATCAGGAAGCCGGAGCCCACGCCCATGCGCGGGCGCTGCGGCATCTCCGGACCGGGCCCCGGCTGCAGGCCCTCGGGCATCGGGATGCCGAAGCGGTCGAAGAACTCCTCGAGCGGGCTGCCGGGCGGAAGTCCGGGCAGGCCGGGTCGCTGGGCTGGCGGCGGCGTCTCGGCGACCGCGGTGACCTCGATGAAGACCACGGCGGGCGCGACCGCCTCGACAAGGTCGGCATAGCCGCCGGGCGGGGCGGCGGCGCTGGCCTGCCAGCCGATGAGCGCGGCTGCCGCAGCGCCCGCCGCGGCGCGAGCGGCGCCGGCGTAGTGCTCTCTGAACCTGTCGTGGAACATGGGACCTCCTCTTATTCTCTGTGGCGGGGGCGTCAGCGGTCGAGCGCCGTGCCCCGCCCCGCGCCGGACGGCGGTTGACGAGATAATCAACGCGCGGCGCCCGAGTTCCTTCCGGATCTGCAGCGCGGGCGACGCGGGCACGCGAGATCGGCCGGGGAAGCCGGCGATTTGCAGGGGCGCTCCGGGACGGGCAGCAGGCTGCCCGACCGCTTCCCGCACCGCGCGATCGACTTCAAACGTCGGCCATCATAGTCCCCGCGCGTCGGGAAAGCAGCGGGCATCGATCAGCGGCAAGCAGCGGCGAGCGCGCTGACTCCGCGGCGCGCCCGTCCGCTCAAGGCAGGACCACGGCCTGTCGCAAAGGCGCCCCGGTCGCGTTTCGGGGCCGGCGTCAGCCTGCGTCCCGCTCCGGCCTCAGAACCCACTTGAGCCCGTCC
>SKOX01000459.1 GCA_007119835.1 Paracoccaceae bacterium | reverse complement strand
GGGCTGGAATTCCAGATCTACCCCAACGCCTCGCTGTTCTCGCCGAACGAGCAGTGGACGCCGCTCACCCGCGGCCAGGTCGACGGCATCGTCTTCCCGCTCGCCTACGCTGCCGGCCGCCACCCGGAGGTCAACATCACGCTGATGCCCGGCCTCGTGCGCAACCACGAGCACGCTCAGCGGCTGAACGACTCCGAGATGATGGAGCGGATCGAGGAGATCCTGAACGACAACGGCGTCGTGACGCTGGTGCAGGGCTGGCTCGCCGGTGGCTTCGCCGGGCGGAACGAGTGCATCGTGCGCCCCGAGGACATCGCCGGCAAGCAGACCCGGGCGGCGGGCCAGTCCTTCGAGGAGATGCTGGTCGGCGCGGGCGCTGCGATCTCGTCGATGCCGTCGTCGGAGGTCTATTCGGCGATGCAGACCGGCGTGCTCGACGCGCTCAACACCTCGTCGGCGTCCTTCGTGTCCTTCCGGCTCTACGAACAGGTCGCCTGCTTCACGCCGCCGGGCGACTACGCGCTGTGGTTCATGTACCAGCCGCTCCTGATGTCGAAGCGCACCTGGGACGGGCTCAGCGAGGAGCAGCAGGCGGCCCTGCGCGAGGCCGCCGACAAGGCCGAGGCGTTCTACGCCGAGGAGGCTGCCAAGGAGGACGCCGAGGCCGTCGAGGTCTTCGAGCGTAACGACGTCGAGATCGCCTACATGACCGAGGAGGACTACCAGGCTTGGATGGACCTCGCCCGGGAGACAGCCTTCGCGAACTACGTCGCCTCCACGCCCAACGGGCAGGAGCTGCTCGACCTGGCGCTCTCCGTCGAGTGACGTCCTGAAGGGCGGGGCGGGCAGCGGCCCGCCCCGGACGGTCCAACCGCGCGCCCCGGCGGGAGCGCGGGCGGTCGCCTGCATCGCGACGAGGTCCCATGTCCGCCACGATCCGGCCCCCTAAGCCGCCGAGCCCGATCCCGACCAAGGGGCCGCCGCCTCCCCCGCAGCCCGAGCGGCCGCGCGGCGCGATCGACCGGTTCATCCTCGGCATGCGCTTCGTCAGCCTCGTCTGCGGCGTGCTTTCGGCGGGCGCGATCGGCGTGTCGGTGCTGATCGTCTGCCAGCTCGTCTTCATGCGCTACGTCATGAATGCCTCGACCGTGTGGCAGACCGAGTTCGTCATATACCTGATGATCGCCGCGGTCTCGATCGGTCTGCCCTACGTCCAGGCGCGGCGGGGGCATGTCAATGTCGACCTGCTGCCGCTCTACCTGCCGCGGCGGGCTCGGGCCGGGCTCTACTATGTCTGCCTCGCCTGCGGGCTCTTCGTCTGCGGGCTCATCGTGTTCTACTCAACCGAGCTCGTGATCGAGGCCTATACGTTCGGCTGGCGCTCGCCGTCGATCTGGCGGCCGCCGCTCTGGATCCCGTATCTCGCGATCCCGGTCGGCTTCGGGCTGATGTTCCTCCAGCTGCTGGCCGACATGCTCGCCTGCGCCACGGGGCGCGACAAGCCCTTCGGCCTGCCCGACGAGATCGAGGACCCCCTCGCCCTGCGCCAGGAGCACTGAGAGATGGACCCCGTCACCCTCGGCATCCTCGTCGGCGTCGTCACCACGCTAGTGCTGTTCTCCGGCATCGCGATCGGGATCGGGCTGCTGCTCGTCTCGATCGGCTTCCTGTTTGCCTTCACGGGGCTGCGCGACCTGTCGCTGGTGCCGGAGCTGTTCTTCGGCAAGCTCGATTCGTTCGCGCTCCTGTCGATCCCGATGTTCATCCTGATGGGCGGCGCGGTGGCCTCGAGCCGGGCGGGCGGCGACCTCTTCGAGGCGCTCGACCGCTGGATGACGCGGGTGCCGGGCGGGCTCGTGATCTCGAACCTCGGAGCCTGCGCGCTGTTCTCGGCGCTGTCGGGCTCATCGCCCGCGACCTGCGCCGCCATCGGCAAGATGGGCATCCCGGCGATGCGCGCCCGCGGCTATCCCGACGGCGTCGCGGCGGGCTCGATCGCGGCGGGGGGCACGCTCGGCATCCTGATCCCGCCGTCTGTGACGATGATCGTCTACGGCATCTCGACCGAGACCTCGATCGGGCGGCTTTTCCTCGCAGGCCTTATCCCCGGGCTGATGCTGACCATGCTGTTCATGGCGTGGTCGCTGTTCTCGACCTGGTGGCAGGACCGCGAGGGCCGCGCGCTCGCCGCCCGGGTCTTCACCTGGCGCGAGAAGTTCGAGATCCTGCCGCGGGTGCTGCCGTTCCTGTTCATCGTCGCGGCGGTGCTCTTCGCGCTCTACGGCGGGATCGCGACGCCATCGGAGACCGCAGGCGTCGGCGCGCTGGCCTGCATCCTGACGGCGGTGGTCGTCTACCGGATGTACCAGGTCGAGAAGCTCTGGGCGATCCTGCGCGATTCGACGCGGGAGAGCGTGATGATCCTGCTGATCGTCGGCGCGGCAGGCGTGTTCTCCTACATGCTCTCGAGCCTCTTCATCGCGCAGTCGGTGGCCAACACCATCATCCAGGCCGACCTCAACCCTTGGCTGCTGCTGTTCTACATCCAGATCTTCCTGCTGGTCTGCGGCTTCTTTCTGCCGCCGGTGGCGGTGATCGTGATGGCCGCGCCGATCCTGCTGCCGGTGATCACTGCGGCGGGGTTCGACCCCTACTGGTTCGCGGTGGTGCTGACGATCAACATGGAGATCGGGCTGATCTCGCCACCCGTCGGGCTCAATCTGTACGTGATCAATTCCATCGCACCCGAGATCAAGCTCCAGACCATCCTCAAGGGCTCGCTGCCGTATGTCGGCTGCATGGTGGTGGCGATCCTCCTGCTGTGCTTCTTTCCGGGAATCGCTACCCTGCTTCCGGACCTGGTCATGGGACCCGTGAGATGAGACCGATCTCGATCGTCGACTGGATGACGGCCGTCGCCGATCGCGGCCGGTCGCTCCTCGAGCTCTCGCCGCCGGCGGCCGGGCAGCGCGGCTCGCTCGAGGCGCTGTGCCGCGACCTGAT
>SKOX01000303.1 GCA_007119835.1 Paracoccaceae bacterium | reverse complement strand
CGAGCGCGCCTTCCGGCCGTGGGCGGCTCTCCTGCCGCAGGATCGCGCCGCCTGCCTGCGCGCCTGGCACGAGCTGATCACCGACGCCCGCGAGGACCTGGCGCGGATCATGACCGCCGAGCAGGGCAAGCCGCTCTCCGAGGCCCGGGGCGAGATCGACTATGCCGCCTCCTTCGTGGAGTTCTACGCCGAGGAGGCGCGGCGGCCGAACATCGAGGGCGTGACCTCGCACCTGCCCGACGCCGAGATGGAGCTCTGGCGCGAGCCGGTCGGCGTCGCGGCGCTGGTGACGCCGTGGAACTTCCCCTGCGCGATGATCACGCGGAAGGCGGCGGCGGCGCTGGCCATCGGCTGCACGACGGTGGTGCACCCTTCCGGCGAGACGCCGTTCTCGGCGCTGGCGCTTGCGGAGCTCGCGCGGCGGGCGGGGTTCCCGGCGGGCGTGTTCAACGTGGTGACGGGCGCGCCGGGGCCGATCGTGTCGGAGTGGTGCGCGGACCCTCGGGTGCGGGCGCTCAGCTTCACCGGCTCGACGGAGATCGGGCGGCTCCTCTACGAGCAGAGCGCGCCGACGATCAAGCGGCTGGTGCTGGAACTCGGCGGTCATGCGCCCTTCGTGGTCTTCGCCGACGCCGATCTCGACCGGGTGGTGGCGGAGGCGGTGAAGGCGAAATACGCGACGTCCGGCCAGGACTGCCTCGGCGCCAACCGGTTCTTCGTCGAGCGGCCGGTCTATGACGAATTCTGCCGGCGCTTCGCTGCGGCGAGCGCGCGGCTGACGGTGGGGCCGGGCGCCGAGGACCCCGACATCGGGCCGCTGATGAACCACCGGGCGATGGCCAAGCAGGCCGAGCACATCGCCGACGCCGAGGCGCGCGGGGCGCGGCGGCTGACGGGCGGGCCGCGGCCGGATCTCGGGCCGCTCTTCCATGCGCCGACGGTGCTGGTCGACGTTCCCCCCGAGGCGCTGATCATGCACGAGGAAACCTTCGGGCCGGTGGCGGCGGTGGCGCCGTTCGACACCGAAGCCGAGGCGGTGGAGCGGGCCAATGCCACCCAGTACGGGCTCGTCGCCTACCTCCACACCGAGGACCCGCGGCGGATCTACCGGATGAGCCGGGGGCTCGAGTTCGGGATGGTGGCGGTCAACCGCACCAAGATCACCGGAGCGCCGATCCCGTTCGGCGGCATGAAGCAGTCCGGGCTCGGGCGCGAAGGGGCGCGGCAGGGCCTGGAGGCCTTCTCGGAGATCAAGTACGTCTGCCGCGACTGGGGCTGAAGCGTGTCCACGCGCGGAGACGCCGCAACGATATGACTTGAAAGATGAAATCGGCGCGATGGGGTGCGGACGGGCATCCACGGTGCCGGGAAAGGACGCCTGATGCTGACGAACGACATCCTCGACCGCTGGGACCGGGAGCACTTCTTCCATCCCTCGACCCATCTCGGCCAGTTCGCCCGCGGCGAGGCGCCGAACCGGATCGTCACGGGCGCCGAGGGCTGCCACATCGTCGACCGGGACGGCAACCGGCTGCTTGACGCCTTCGCCGGCCTCTACTGCGTCAATGTCGGCTACGGCCGGCAGGAGATCGCCGAGGCCATCGCCGCGCAGGCCCGCCAGCTCGCCTACTACCACGCCTATGTCGGGCACGGCACGGAAGCGTCGATCACGCTCGCCCACATGGTGCTCGAGCGGGCGCCGGCGCACATGGGCAAGGTCTATTTCGGCCTCGGCGGCTCGGACGCCAACGAGACCAACATCAAGCTCGTCTGGTACTACAACAACGTCCTCGGCCGGCCGGAGAAGAAGAAGATCATCTCGCGCTGGCGGGGCTACCACGGCTCGGGTCTGATCACCGGATCGCTGACCGGGCTGAAGCTGTTCCACGCGAAGTTCGACCTGCCGCTCGACCGCATCGTTCACACCGAGGCGCCCTACTATTTGCGCCGGCCGGACCCGAGCATGAGCGAGGAGGCCTTCGCGACCTGGTGCGCCGACCAGCTCGACGCGCTGATCGAGGCCGAGGGCCCGGAGACGGTGGCGGCCTTCATCGGCGAGCCGGTGCTCGGGACAGGCGGCATCGTACCGCCGCCGGCCAGCTACTGGGAGAAGATCCAGGCGGTGCTCAGGAGGCACGACGTGCTGCTGATCGCCGACGAGGTGGTGACCGGCTTCGGCCGGCTCGGCACGATGATGGGCTCGGAGCATTACGGGCTGAAGCCCGACCTCATCACCATCGCCAAGGGGCTGACCAGCGCCTATGCGCCACTCTCGGGCTCGATCGTGTCGAAGGACATGTACGAGGTTCTGATGCGGGGCACCGACGAGTTCGGGCCGATCGGGCACGGCTGGACCTACTCGGCGCATCCCGTCGGCGCGGCGGCGGGCGTCGCCAATCTCGAGCTCATCGACCGGCTGGGGCTGGTGGCGAATGCCGGCGAGGTCGGGCCCTACCTGACGCGCGGGCTCGCCGAGGCGCTGGCCGGGCATCCGCACGTCGCGGAGGTGCGCGGGGCAGGGCTCCTGTCGGCGGTCGAGCTCATGGCCGATCCCGGCGCGCGGCGGTTCTTCGAGGCGTCGGACAAGGTGGGCGCGCGGATCGTCGCGGAGATGGCGGCCCGCGGCGTGATTGCCCGGGCGATGCCCGAGGGCGACATCATCGGCTACGCGCCGCCCTTCTGCCTGACGCGGGACGAGGCTGACACCATCGTCGCCGCGACCCGGGACGCGGTGGAGGCGGTGCTGCCGGCGAAGGCGACGGTCTGACCGTTCGCCCGCGGGCGGCGCAGCGGCGCGGCCCTGCTGAACGGCAGGGTTCGCGCGCCCCGCCCGCGCGCATGCGGGCAGGGCGCGGCGAGGTCAGCTCGTCCGGTTGATGTCGGACACGAGCTGGATGGACGGCGTCCGCCCGTTCAGCCGCGCACGGTAGACGTGCAGCGCCTCGAGCACCCGCATCACGTAGTTGCGCGTCTCGCTGAACGGGATCGTCTCGATCCACACCACCGCGTCGACATCGGGGCGCCGGGGATCGCCGAAGTCCCGGATCCACTGGCGCACCCGCCCGGGCCCGGCGTTGTAGGCCGCGGCCGCCAGGATGTAGGACCCGCCGAAGTCGTTCAGCATCTGCGCGAGGTAGGTCGTCCCCAGCCGGGTGTTGTAGAGCGGATCGGTCAAGAGCTTGTCCGCGTCGTAGGCGAGCCCTAGCCCGCGGGAGACCGACTGCGCCGTCGCCGGCATCAGCTGCATGATCCCGCGCGCCCCGGCGTGGCTCACGGCCCGCGGATTGAACTCGGACTCCTGCCGCGCGATCGCCAGCGCGAACTCGGTCGGCACCGCCCAGCGATGCTGCGCCATGGAATGCACCGGATAGTACTGGCTGGGGATGATGATGCCCGCCGCCGCCGCATCCTTGGCGAGCCGCACGCCGACATTGGGACGCCCGAGGTCGATCGCCATCTGCGCCAGCGCCGCCCGGTCGCTCGCGCCCATGCTCTCGGCGGCGTGGCGGAGGAACTGCGTCGCGCGCCCCTCGTCGCCCGCGAGATGCAGAAAGTAGGCGGCCTGCACCACCGACGACCGCATGAAGCCCGCGTTGCGCCAGTTGGGCGTCGCGTTGCCCGCGAGTCCCGGATCCGCGCGCATCCGCGCCCGCTCCGCCGCGAGCTGGCCGTAGAAGCTCGTCTGGTGCCGTCCCGCCCGGGCGAAGGCCTGCTGTGCGGCATTGCGGTCGCCGGCGCGCTCGTGGGCGACGCCGAGCCAGTATCCCGCCCGCCCGAGGCTGATCGGCGTGAACACCGCCCGCTCGAAGCGCTGGAAATGCGCCGCGGCCCGCCGAGGGTCGTTCATCCGCGTCAGCGCGATGAAGCCGGCGAGCCACTCGCTCTCCGCGTAGTCGGCGCCTTCAGAGCCGAAGTTCTGCGCCGCCAGCCGATACGCGCCGTTGACGTCGCCGCGCCGGAGCGCCTGGCGCACGAGCTGCGGCCGCCGCTCCATCCACTTGTCGGGCCGGCCGAGCGCGGCCGCCGACTGCGAATACTGCACCAGCCACTGTTCGGCGTCGTCCCAGCGGCCCTTGCGCACCCGCCACTGGAAGCGCTCGAAGGCCATGCCGGGATCGCCCTGCAGCCGCTGGGGCACCGCGTTGATCAGCTGGGTCGTGTTGCCGACGTCGCGCCTGAGCCCGATCCGCGCGCGGGCGAGCGCCTGCCAGCCGCCGTCGACGAGGCCGAGCATCCTCTCGGCCTCGGCCAGCCGTTCGTTCCACAGGAGGTTGTCGAGCCGCGCGACATGGTGGGCGCCGAGCGCGCCGCCGTAGCGCGCGACGAGAGTCGCCTGCTCGTCCTGCGAAAGCGACAGGTCCGGCCAGGCGCGCACGAGCATCGCCTGCGCCTCGCTGCCCGGACCGCGCGCTGACAGCGCCTCGGCGAGGCGCAGGGCGCCCGTCCCGGTGCGCGGCGCCTCGCCGCCGAAGAAGGCGATGACGCCGTTCGCGTCCGCGCCCTGCGGGATCATCCGCTCGCCGTGGCGGCGCAGGACCGCGGCGCTCGGCCAGCTCGGGTTGCGCTGGAGGAAACCCTGGTACTCCTGCCAGTTGCCCACGCCGTCGCGCAGCCGCGTCCAGAGGACGATGTCGCTCGCCACGGCGCTGTTCGTGCGCCCGGCGTAGGCGGCGGCGTTCGTCCAGTTGCCGGACCGCGCCTCCGACAGCGCCTGGGCGAGCAGCCTGCCCTGCTCGGCCGTCTGCGCCATGGCTGGCCCGGGCGTCGCCATCGGCGCCGCCGCAAGGGCAAGGGTAAGAATAAATGCAGGGAAACGGACAGTCTTGCCTGTCATGCTCGATCCTCGTTCCAGTGGATTACCGGCGGTTTTTTGCCAACGCTATACCATGGCGGGTATCGGGCGTCTCGCGCGGCGTGGCTTGCCCCGGGAGATTTTCGCGGCTACGGGTGGCGCCGCTCGCAACTCCGGGATCCCTGCCGATGATCCAAGGTTCCATCCCCGCCCTGGTCACGCCCTTCCGCGACGGGCGCGTCGACGAGGACGCGCTTGCCGCCCTCGTGGAGTGGCATGTCGCCGAGGGCAGCCACGGGCTCGTCGCCGTCGGCACCACCGGCGAGACGCCGACGCTCAGCCACGCGGAGCACGAGCGCTGCGTCGAGATCGTGGTCGAGACCGCCCGCCGCCGCATCCCCGTCATCGCCGGCGCAGGCTCGAACAACACGGCCGAGTCGGTCAGCCTGATGCGCCACGCCAAGGCCGTCGGCGCCGACGCCGCCCTCGTCGTCACGCCCTACTACAACAAGCCGAACCAGCGCGGCCTCTACCACCACTACCGCACGCTGCACGACGCGGTCGACCTGCCGATCCTCATCTACAACATCCCCGGCCGCTCGGTGATCGACATGACGCCCGCCACGATGGGCGAGCTTGCCAAGCTGCCGCGCATCATCGGCGTCAAGGACGCGACCGGCGACGTCTCCCGCGTCTCCGACCAGCGGCTCGCCTGCGGCCCCGACTTCATCCAGATCTCGGGCGAGGACGCGAGCGCGCTCGGCTTCAACGCCCACGGCGGGCGGGGCTGCATTTCGGTCGTGGCCAACGTCGCGCCCCGCCTCTCCTCCGAGTTCCAGGAGGCGATGCTGGCCGGCGACTACGCCCGCGCCCTCGATTATCAGGACCGGCTGCTGCCGCTCCACCGCGCCTGCTTCGCAGAGCCGAACCCCTGCCCGACGAAGTACGCGCTCTCCCTCCTCGGCAAGTGCAGCGACGAGGTCCGCTCGCCGCTGGTCACCCTCGAGGAAGGGACAAAGGAGCAGATGCGCGCCGCCATGCGCCACGCCGGCCTGATCGACTGAGAAACGGACGTGAGCGAAGGTTGACGCCGATCGGCGTTGACGCTTTCTGGCTTTCATCACAATGCTTTTGCCGCGTGTCCAGGTGTGGGCGCCGCGAGCGGCCCCGGTCCGCCGTGGACAAGCGCGGCCGCCTCCGATAGAGCCGCGCCATGGCGACCAAGGACAAGCCGAAGACCAAGCTGATCGCGGAGAACCGCCGCGCCCGGCACGACTATTTCATCGAGGACGACCTCGAGGCGGGCATCATGCTCGAGGGCTCCGAGGTGAAGGCGCTCAGGAACGGCAAGGCCCAGATCACCGAGAGCTACGCCTCGGTCGAGGGCGGCGAGCTGTGGCTGATCAACGGCTACATCCCGGCCTATTCGCAGGCCAAGACCTTCGGCCACGACGAGCGCCGCCGCCGGAAGCTGCTGGTCCACAAGGCCGAGCTCGCCCGGCTCCACCAGGGCACGGCCCGCCAGGGCATGACGCTGGTCCCGCTCAGGCTCTACTTCAACGAGCGCGGCATCGCCAAGCTCCAGATCGGCATCGCCCGCGGCAAGAAGCAGGCCGACAAGCGCGAGACCGCCAAGAAGCGCGACTGGCAGCGCGAGAAGGCGCGCCTCCTCAAGGCTCACGGCTAGGCGCCGGCGCCTCCGGCGGCCGGCGGCTCGTCGCCGCCGTTGCCCGCCGCGCCGGCACCGTCCTCGCTGCGCAGCCGGCGCAGGATCACCACCAGCACCGCCGCCACGGTGGCCGAGACCGCGGCGAGGCTGCCGCTCAGCTTGCCGGTCGCGACGAGTTCCGCGATGGCCGCGCGCATCGCGAGGCGCTCCTGCTCGACATGCTCGCGGTGCGTCGCCACGAGGCGCCGCTTCTCCGACCGCAGCTTGAGCGCGGCCACGACCACGGCGAAGAGCGCGAGAGCCGTCATCACCGCCAGCGCCAGCGCCGTGCCGAGCAGGAGCGTGAGCAGGTGGGTGAGCAGGATGATGAAATAGATCCCGGCCAGCACTGCGAAGGCGACGATGAGGGCGCCCCACAGGATCAGCCCCTTGACGTGGCGCCCGACATCCGCGCCGTGGCTGCGCAGGAGCGCCGCGAGAACCTGAAGGATCGCCGGCACCGGGCTTTAGCGCCGCATCAGGATGCCGAGCACGATGCCCGCCGCCGCGGCGAGGCCGACGGTCCGCCACGGATGCTGCCGCGCCGTCCGAACGAGTTCCTCGCGGAGCCCCCCGAGCTCGGCGCCGAGCTCCGACGTCGCCTTCTCGCTGGCTCCCCAGCCCTCGGTCGCGGCGGCCTGAACCGCCGCCCTGGCGCCGTGGCCGGCCGCATCGCCAACCCGGCCCATCTGGTCGATCAGCTTCTGAAAGTCGCGGCGCAGCGTCGCGATCTCGGTGGCGAGGCTAACGAGCGCGTCCTCGAACTCCGCGTCGGCACGCGCCGCAGTCTCCCGGGCCGCCTGCGCCCGCGCCGCCTCTGCGTCCTCCGCCCGGTCCCGGGCCTCCTCGCTCGCGGTCGCCGCCTGCATCGCGTCTCTCCTCAGCTTCTCGGTCAGGCTTAAGCCGGCTCGCCCGACGCGTCAAATCAGTAGGCGTCGCTGCCGGCCGCCCTTCCGCAGCCCAACGAGCTTGCCTTCTTCTCGTTCCGTGACTACGCCGGCGGAGAGCTGTTCCGGAGGATCAGACGTTGCCGACCCGACGAGAAACCGGTGCGGCGCCCGCGGTGTTGGCGCCAGCGCCGCCCTATCGGGTCGTGATCTTCGATTTCGACGGCACGCTCGCCGACAGCATCGGCTGGTTCCGGGGCGTGCTGAACGACGTCGCGCGGGCTTACCGTTTCCGAACCGTCAGCGAGCCCGAGTTCGAGATGCTGCGCGGCTGCGACAGCCGGACGATCCTTGCCCATCTCGGCGTGGCGGGCTGGAAGCTGCCGCTGATCGCCCGCGACATGCGCCGCCGCGCCGCCGCGGCCTCGGCCGACATCAGCCTCTTCCCCGGCATTCCGGACATGCTCGACGACCTCGCCACCGCCGGCATCACCCTTGCCGTCGTGAGCTCCAACGACGAAGCCAACGTTCGCCGCGTCCTCGGCCCCGCCGGCGCGCCGATCCGCCGCTTCCTCTGCGGCGCCGGGCTCTTCGGCAAGGCGGCCGCCTTCCGCCGCATCCGACGACACAGCGGCCTGCCGGCTGCGCGCATCCTCGCGATCGGCGACGAGGTCCGCGACATCGAGGCCGCGCGCCGGACGGGCCTGCATGCCGCTGCCGTGACCTGGGGCTACGCCACGCCTGCCCGTCTCGCGGCGAGCCGGCCGACGCTCACCTTCAGCCATGTCGGCGAGATCGCCCCGGCGCTGACGGGCGCCGGGGCAGCCGGGGCAGCCGCCGGCTACTGACCGGTGCGCACCCGCGTCCAGAGGCGCGTCATGACCCGATCGGTCCGCGCGTCATAGACCGGCGAGGGGAAGAGGTTCGCCATCACCTCCTCGGGCGGGTAGATCGAGGGATCTTCGGCGATCTCGTCGTCGACGTATTCCAGCGAGGCCGGCACCGCGTTCGGATAGAAGACGTAGTTGGTGATGTCCGCGATCACGTCCGGGCGCAGGATGAAGTTGATGAAGGCGTGCGCGTTCTCCGGGTTGGGCGCGTCGACCGGGATCGCCATGACGTCGAACCACTCGATCGTGCCCTCGACGGGGATCGTGTACTCGATCTCGATCCCGCGGCCGGCCTCCTCGGCGCGGTCCATGGCGATCAGCACGTCGCCCGACCAGCCGACCGCGACGCAGATCTCGCCGTTGGCGAGGTCGGAGATGTACTGGGACGAATGGAAGTAGCGCACGTAGGGCCGCACCGACTCGAGGAGCTCCGCCGCCCGCTCGAGGTCGTCCGTGTCCGTCGACATCGGGTCGAGCCCGAGATACTGCAGCGCCACCGGGAACATGTCCGACTGGCTGTCGAGGAAGCTGATCCCGCAATCGGCGAGCTCGCTCGCGATCTCCGGGTCGAACACCATGTCCCAGCTGTCGGTCGGCCCGTCCTCGCCGATCCGCTCGTGCACCATCTCGACGTTCCAGCCGATGCCGTTGGTGCCCCAGGCGTAGATCACCGAATGTTCGTTGCCGGGATCGTGCTTGGCGACAGCTGCCATCAGATCCTCGTCGAGGCCCTCGGCGTTCGGGATCTGGTCGAAGTCGAGCGGCATGTAGACGCCGGCCGGGATCTGGCGCGCGAGGTAGCTCGAGGTCGGCACCACCACGTCGTAGCCCGACGAGCCCGCGAGCATCCGCGCCTCGAGCACGTCGTTGGAATCGTAGACGTCGTAGACGACCCGGATGCCCGTCTCGTCGGTGAAGCGTGCGAGCGTGTCGGCTGCGATATAGTCCGACCAGTTGTAGACGTAGACGACCTCGTCGGCGAAGGCCGGCAACGCCAGCACCGTCGCGAGCGCCGTCAGCGTGATCTTTCTCATTGTGTTACCCCCTGTTGCTTCTGGAACTCAAACCCCGAGCCGATCGCGCAGCCCGTACCACCACGAGCCGAGCATGGCGTAGGGCACCGCGAAGCGCCGCCCCCCCGGGAACGGAATCCACCGCATGCCCGCGAAGGTGTCGAAGCGCGACAGGTCGCCGTCGACCGCCTCCGCGAGGATCCGGCCGAAGAGATGACTGCCGACGACCCCGTGCCCCGAGTAGCCGTGGGCAAAGTAGACGCCGCGCCCGAGGCGTCCGAGCTGCGGCACCCGGCTGAACGAGATCGCGCAGTTGCCCGACCAGGCGAAGTCGACGCCCACGCCCTTCAGCGCCGGGAAGACCCGCTCCATGTTCGGCACGAGCTTCGCGCGGATGTCCTCGGGATCGGTGCCGCCATAGACCGTGCCGCCGCCGAAGAGCAGCCGGCCGTCGGCGGAGAGCCGGTAGTAGTCGAGCACCCAGCGCACGTCCTCGACGCAGGCGTCGGTCGGCAGCAGCGCGCGGGCCCGCTCGCCGAGCGGCTCGGTCGCGATCATCTGGGTCGAGAACGGCATCACCCGGTCGTAGAGCTCGGGCGAAACCCGGCCGAGATAGGCGTTGCCGCACAGAAGCACCGAAGCGGCACGCACCGCGCCGGTCGCCGTGCGCACCGTGACGTCGGCCGGCCCCTCCTCGACATTCGTGACCGCCGAGCGCTCGTGGATGACGCCGCCGAGGCCCTCGAGGGCCGCGGCCTCGCCGAGCGCGAGGTTGAGCGGGTGCATGTGCCCGCCCGAGCGGTCGAGCTTGCCTCCCGCATAGAGGTCGCTCGCCACGTGCGCCCGCATGGCCGCGCGGTCGAGCATCTCGAAATCGTCGTGCCCGTGGCGGCGCCACAGCGCCTGCTTCGCCTCGAGCTCGCGCATGTGCTGACGCGTCAGCGCCGCAAAGATCTGCCCGTCCTTCAGGTCGCAGTCGATGCCGTGCCGCGCCACCCGCTCGCGGATGATCGCGTTGCCTTCCTTGACCAGCCGCCCGACGAACGCGGCGATCTCCCGTCCGTAGCGCGCCTCGATCCGGTCGAGGCCCGCATTCAGCCCGTTGACGATCTGCCCGCCATTGCGCCCCGACGCGCCCCAGCCGATCCGAGACGCCTCGAGCAGCCGCACCGAGTAGCCCCGCCCGGCAAGCTCGATGCCCGCTGAGAGGCCGGAATAGCCGCCGCCGACGATGCAGACATCCGCCTCGACGTCTTCGACGAGGGCAGGGCGCACCGGCGCGGCCTGCGCGGTGGCGGCGTAGTAGCTGGCGGGATAGGCCTCGGCCTCCGCAGGGGTCGGGATGGGCGCCGTCATACCGTCTCTAGATAGGTTTCATGCTCGAAATGGCTGATCTGCTGGGAGAAGACCTGCACCTCCTGCTTCTTCATGCCGACGAAGGTCTCGCGCAGGACGGGCGCGAAGATGCTTGCCATCCGCTCGCTGCGCTCGAAGGCGGCGATCGCGGCCTTCCAGTCCTGCGGCAGCGTCGCGCCGGCCGCCTCCTCCGCGGCCGCCGTCATCGGCGCGGGCGCGGTCGCCTCGCGCTCGATGCCCTCGAGCGCCGCGCCGAGGATAGCCGCCAGCACGAGGTAGGGGTTGGTGTCCGCGCCGGCGACCCGGTGCTCGATCCGCCGCGCTCCCGGCGATCCGCCCGGGATCCGGATGGCGGCGTGCCGGCTCTCGTAGCCCCAGCAGACCTCGGTCGGCGCGTGCGCGTTCGGCTGCAGCCGGCGGTAGCTGTTCAGGTGCGGCGCGAAGACGAGCGCCGAGGCGCGCATCGCCTCGAGAAGCCCGCCGACGGCGTGGCGCATCACCTCCGTGCCGTCCGGCCCGCCGTCGTCGAAGACGTTGCGCCCGTCGGCATCCAGAAGCGAGAAGTGGACGTGGGCGCCGTTCCCCGCCCGGTCGAGGAAAGGCTTGGCCATGAACGAGGCGGCGAGGCCGTACCTGCGGGCGATCCCCTTGACGAACCGCTTGAAGTAGAGGGCGTCGT
>SKOX01000350.1 GCA_007119835.1 Paracoccaceae bacterium | reverse complement strand
CCGCCGCGCGGGTGCGATCGCCGGGACGATCACGGCGTCGTGCATCGCCCGCCCGGGACTTACGGAGACGCTTGCCAGAAGCGGGAAATTCCGCCTAGGAGCCGTCCTGGACGCCCCTGCGACAAACCGTGTCGCTGGTGCGAAAGCCGCCCGGGCGCCGGGCTGCAGACTGCCGGATGAATGCCCTGTGATTCGGGATCGCTCGCCATGGTGATGACGCCTGCCATCTCCCTCCCCTCGCTCGTCGCGCGCCGGCGGCCAGGCCACACGCTCGAGGCGCCGTTCTACACCTCGCCGGAGATCTACGAGACCGACCTCGCGCTGATCTTCGGCCGCGAGTGGCTCTTCGTCGGCCCGAGCGCCGAGGTGCGCGAGCCCGGCGACTACTTCACCGTCGACATCGGCCCGACCTCGATCATCGTCCTGCGCGACGACGACATGGGCCTGCGCGCCTTCCACAACGTCTGCCGCCACCGCGGCGCGCGCCTGCTCGACGCGCCGAGCGGCATGCTCGCCAAGCTGGTCTGCCCCTACCACCAGTGGACCTACGAGCTCGACGGCGCGCTGATCCACGCCGAGCACATGGCCGCCGACTTCGACTTCTCCTGCCACGGGCTGAAGCCCGTCCACCTGCGCGACCTCGCGGGCCTGATCTTCGTCTGCCTCGCGGACGAGCCGCCCGCCGACTTCGACGCCCTCGACCGCGCCATGCGCCCCTACCTCGCGCCGCACGGGCTGGAGCGCACGCGGGTCGCCCACGCCACCGACCTGGTCGAGGAGGGCAACTGGAAGCTCACGATGGAGAACAACCGCGAGTGCTACCACTGCGCGACCAACCATCCCGAGCTCACCATCTCGCTCTTCGAATACGGCTTCGGCTTCGCGCCCAACGGCGCCAACGCCGACCGCGCCGCCGCGATCGACGCCTATGCCCGCATCGCTTCGGGCTTCGAGGAGACCTGGGAGCGCGCCGGCACGCCCTGGCGCGAGGTCGACTGCCTCACCGGCTGCGCCGCCGGCTTCCGCACCCAGCGCCTGCCGATCGACCGCGCCGGCGAATCCCAGACCCTCAGCACCGAGGTCGCCTGCCGCCGCCTGCTCGGCGATCTCACCGAGAAGCGCCTGGGCGGCCTGTCCTTCTGGACCCAGCCGAACGCCTGGCACCACCTGATGAGCGACCACGCCGTCACCTTCTCGGTGATCCCGCTCGGCCCCGACCGCACGCTGCTGCGCACCCGCTGGCTCGTCCACGAGGACGCCGTCGAAGGCGTCGACTACGACGTGGAGCGGCTGACCGAGGTGTGGCGCGAGACCAACGCCCAGGACGCCCACCTGGTCGCCCTGACCCAGAAGGGCGTCACGAGCCCCGCCTATGTCCCCGGCCCCTACTCGCCCCACACCGAAGGCCTCGTCGAGAAGTTCGCCCAGTGGTACGTCGAGCGGCTCGCCGCCCACCTCGACGGAGCGGCAGCGTGACGATGGCCGCCCGCCACAGCCTGACGCTCGCGGACATCTATCCGGTCTGGGACTGCGACGAGGACGACCGGCTGATCTGCCGGGCGGTCTATGCGGAGACGCACGACATCAAGACCTTCGTCTTCGCGCCCGCCGAGCCGCGCCAGTTCAACTTCGCCCCCGGCCAGTTCCTGAACTTCGAGTTCCCCGTCGGCGACGAGGGCGTCATCCGCTCCTACACCATCGCCTCCTCGCCGACCCGGCCCTTCTCGGTCGCCATCACCGTCAAGCGGCTGCCGGGCGGGATCGTGTCGAACTGGCTGCACGACCACCTCGCGGTGGGCGACGTCGTCCGCGCCGTCGGCCCCCTGGGCGAGTTCTCGACCTGGGCGCACCCGTCGGACAGGCGCCTCTTCGTGTCGGGCGGCGTCGGGGCGACGCCGCTGATGTCGCATGTCCGCCGCGACTTCGACCTCGGCGAGGATCCCGACACCCTCTACCTGCACTTCGCCCG
This sequence comes from Paracoccaceae bacterium, assembly GCA_007119835.1. Classification (GTDB taxonomy): domain Bacteria; phylum Pseudomonadota; class Alphaproteobacteria; order Rhodobacterales; family Rhodobacteraceae; genus Amaricoccus. The sequence goes on along the minus strand of SKOX01000350.1, from coordinate 1,072 downwards.
CACGCCGAAGGACATCGTCTTCCGCCATGAGCTCGAGCTCATGGCCTTCCGGCGCGAGAACCTCAAGATCGCCCACGTCGTCGAGCGCGCCGACGACGAGCGGTTCTGGAGCGGCCTGCGCGGCCGCTTCTCGCCGCAGCTGATCGCCACCGTCGCCGACGACCTGCTCGAGCGCGAGATCTTCTGCTGCGGCCCCGCGCCGTTCATGGCGGCCGTCCGGGGCTACCTCGCGTCGCAGGGCTTCGACATGCGGCGCTACCACGAGGAGAGCTTCGACTTCGAGGCGCTGCCGGCCGCCGAGCAGGAGGCCGCGCCGCCGCCGCCCGACGAGACGCTCAGGACCTACGAGATCACCTTCGCGAAGTCGGGCCAGACCATCGCCTGCGACGAGAACACCTCGATCCTCGCCGCCGCGCGGCTCGCCGGCATGCGCCTGCCCGCCTCGTGCACCCGCGGCCTCTGCGGCACCTGCAAGTCCCGCAAGCTCGCGGGCGAGGTGGAGATGGCCCACGCCGGCGGCATCCGCCAGCGCGAGATCGACGCCGGCATGGTGCTCTTGTGCTGCTCGCAGCCGCGCTCGAACGTCACCGTCGACCGGTGAAGCCGCGGCCGCCGAAGTCGCGGGCGGCATTGACAGAAGGCCGAATGTCTCGCATATGCAGCAAGCCGGCGCCCGATGGCGCCGAGGGGAGAGCGTGAACGGCGGGCACTGAACCCGCAGCCATCTCCCTCAAGCATTCGCATCTTACGTCCTAGTCACGCGGGCCGTTTACCACTCAGCGCGCCCGCGCAGAGGCCCCCCGTGGGCCCGCGGCGCAACCAGGACGTTATCCATGACCGACTTCTCGACCCTCGGCCTCACGGCCGCCATCGCCGGCGCGCCCGCCGCCCGCGGCTACACCACGCCCACCCCGATCCAGTCCCAGGCGATCCCGCTCGTGCTGTCGGGCCGCGACCTTCTCGGCATCGCCCAGACCGGCACCGGCAAGACCGCGGCCTTCGCGCTGCCGATCCTCGACCGCCTGGTGCGCCGGCCGGCACCGGCGCCGCGCGGCGGCGCGCGCGTCCTCGT
>SKOX01000274.1 GCA_007119835.1 Paracoccaceae bacterium | reverse complement strand
CGAGGCCCTGCCCGAGACGCCGGCCACGCGGCTCCGGGCGGAGACGGAGGCGATGGCCGGCTGAGCCGCCTCGCCCGTGCACGAGCCGTCCGCTTCGGGCGCGGCCGACGGGCGGGAGGGGCCCGGCGACATACCTCCGAGCCCGTCGGAACAGGGGATCGCGCGGTGCGCCGAGCGCCGGGCTTGCCCGCCGAGCGCGGACCGCGCGCGTCGTTATCCGGGGGGCGAGGCGGCCTCGCGGGCGGCCTTCAGCGCGTGCGTCCACCACATCAGATCGTCGAGCATCGTGCCCGCCGCCTGCGCCAGCGCCGGAAACTCCTCGAAATCCTTGCCCTGCATGAGCTGGCCGAAGTCCGGCCGTCCGATCCCGACGGTGTTGCGCAGCGGCGCGAGATGGACCTCGACGCAGACCAGGCGGAGCTGCTCGACCGCGCGGGCGCCGCCGACGCCGCCGTAGCTCACGAACGCTGCCGGCTTCCGCGCCCATTCGGCGTAGACGTGGTCCATGGCGTTCTTGAGCGACGCCGGGATGCCGTGGTTGTATTCCGCCGTCACCAGGACGAAGCCGTCCGAGCGGGCGACCACCTCGCGGAAGCGCACGGCCTCGGGATGTTTCACCGGCTCCATCGCGGGCGACTTCGGCTCGTCGAAGAGCGGCATGGCGTAGTCGCGCAAATCGACGAGCTCGTAGTCGGCGTCGCCGCGCGCCTCGGCCAGCTTGTGCAGCCAGCGCGCCGGCCGCTCGCCGAACCGCCCCTGCCGTGTCGTGCCGATGATGATCGCGATCCTTGGCCTTGGCATGGTCTTCTCCATCTTTCCGGTCCGACAGCCTAGGCGGCACGCTGCCAGCGGCAAGGCCGGCAGCGGCGCCAGACCACGCAGGCGGCGGCCGCCAGACCGTGTCGGTGACGGGAATCAGCAGCGTTCAGCGGGTTGCGTCGTGCAGCCCGCGCGGCCGGTCAGTGCAGGTGGCCGCCGAGGTCGTAGCGCCCCTCGTCGCTGAAGTCGCCGAACATCTCGGCCACGTCCGGGTGGTCGACCGGCTCGCCCGAGTCGTCGTGCACGAGGTTCTGCTCGGAGACGTAGGCGACGTAGTAGGACGTCTCGTTCTCGGCGAGCAGGTGGTAGAAGGGCTGATCCTTGCGCGGGCGGTTCTCCTCGGGAATCGACAGCCACCACTCCTCGGTGTTGGAGAAGGTGGGGTCGACGTCGAAGATGACGCCCCGGAACGGGTGGACACGGTGCCGGACGACCTCGCCCAGCGCGAATTTCGCCTTGACCTTGATCATGGGCCGGGTGCGTTGAGCGCGTTTGCCGCCAGCGGTGCGTCGAGAGCGTGTCATCATGGCCAGAATATAGGTCGGTTGACTTCCTGTCCACAAGGCGGGAAAGGCAGCCTTTGGCGGTGGTAAAGGCCGCATTCCCCCGCAAACCGGACCCGCCGCGCCCCATGGATCTCCTCGCCGCGCTTTTCCAGGTCGTCGCGCCCGTCTTCGCGCTCGCCGCCGTCGGCTTCGTGTGGGTGCGCCGGGGCCACGCCTACGACACCGCCTTCGTGACGCGGCTCAGCATGACGATCTCGCTGCCCTGCCTGGTGTTCATCGCGCTCGCCCGGACGGACGTCGATCCGGGCCTGCTCGCCGACACGGTGCTCGCCGCCACGATCGCCTATGTCGGCGTCGGGCTGCTCGCCTGGCTCGTGGTCGCCTTCGGGCGGCTCGACGTGCCGACCTACTGGGCGCCGATCACCTTCGGCAATACCGGCAACCTCGGGCTGCCGATCGCGCTCTTCGCCTTCGGGCAGTTCGGCTTCGACCTCGCGGTGGTGGTCTTCGCGGTCATGGCGATCCTGTCCTTCACCTTCGGGGTCTGGGTCGTCTCGGGCGGCGGCTCGCCGGTCGCCGCGATCCGCGAGCCGATCGTCTGGGGCACGGTGGCGGGCATCGTCTTCATGCTGACCGGCTGGCGGATCCCGGTCTGGGCGGGCAACGCCATCGAGCTCGTCGGGCAGATCGCCATTCCGCTGATGCTGATCACGCTCGGCGTCGCCATCTCGCGCCTGCAGCCGCGGGCGATCGGGAAGGCGACGGTGATCTCGCTGATCCGGCTCGTCATCTGTCTCTCGGTGCCGATCGGCGTCGGCCTGTGGTTCGAGTTGCCGCCGGTGCCGCTCGCCGTGCTGATCGTCCAGATCTCGACGCCGGTCGCGGTCACCTCCTACATGCTGGCGGCGAAGTACCACGCCCGCGCCGACGAGGTGGCGGGCCTCGTCGTGGTCTCGACGCTGCTGTCGCTGATAACCATACCGGCGACGCTCGCCTTCTTCGTCTGAGTTTCGCTTGCCTCCCGGCGCCAGCCTTGGCATCCTGCCGCCGCAGGGCGCGCGAGACGTCCCGAGGCAGAAGATGGCAGGAACGATGGGCAGGACATCATGCGGAGGTGGCTACTCCTCGCGGCGCTGATCGCCGTGAGTTCATGCGCGTCGAGCCGGGAGAAGCCCCCGAGCACCGTGGTCGACGCCTGCCGGATGCAGGCCGAACGTCCGCACTGGTTCAAGGCGATGCGCCAGACCGAGGCGAAATGGGGCGTGCCGGTGCACGTCCAGCTCGCCACGATCGCGCGCGAGAGCTCGTTCGTGGCCGACGCCCGGCCGATGCGGACCGAGCGGCGCTTCATCTTCTTCACCCGGCAGGTGCCGCGGTCCTCGGCCTTCGGCTACGCGCAGGCGATCGACGGGACCTGGGACTGGTATCTCCGCGAGACCGGGCGGCGGCGGGCGGACCGCACGAACTTCGCCGACGCCTCGGACTTCATCGGCTGGTACATGACGACGACCCAGCGGCGGAACGGCGTGGCGATGAACGACGCCTACCGCCAGTACCTCGCCTATCACGAGGGCCACGGCGGGTTCGCGCGGGGCACCTACAACGGCAAGGCCTGGCTGCCGCCCGTGGCGCGCGACGTGCAGAACTGGGCAAACCGCTACGAGGCGCAGCTGCGATCCTGCGCCCGCTGAGCCGCGCGCGGGTGGACGCGCGGGTGGACGCGCGGGTGG
>SKOX01000464.1 GCA_007119835.1 Paracoccaceae bacterium | reverse complement strand
TTCTGGACGATGCTCGCCAACGTGTCGCTCTTCGTCGGGATCTCGCTGGCGACGACGCCGCGCCCGCTCGAGCAGTTCCAGGCCGCCCAGTTCGTCGACGTCTTCCGCCAGACCTCCGGCGCGCCGAGCTTGGTGGCGCGGTCAGCCACCTCCGAGGACCTGCTCACCCTCGCCACGCGCATCCTCGGCACCCAGCGGGCGCAGACGCTGTTCGCCCGGGCGGCCCGCGCGCAGGGCAAGGCCGGTGCGCTGCCCGACCCGACCGACGGCTTCATCCAGAGCCTCGAGCGCGAGCTCGCCGGCGCCGTCGGGGCCGCTTCGGCGCACGAGCTCGTCTCCCAGATCGCCGGTCGCGGCACCGTCTCGGTCGACGGCCTGATGAAAATCGCCGACGAAACCCTGCAGCTCATTGAGACCTCGCGTCGGCTCGAGGCGAAGTCCCGCGAGCTCGAGGAGACCGCAAGCCAGCTGCGCGACGCCAACGACCAGCTGAAGCGGATGGACGCGCTCAAGGACGCGTTCCTGGCCCAGGTCTCCCACGAGCTCAGGACGCCGATGACCTCGATCCGCTCCTTCGCCGAGATCCTCGGCGAGATGCCCGACGTCGGCTCCGAGGACGCGCAGCGCTTTCTCGGCATCATCCGGGAGGAGGCCCAGCGGCTGACCCGGCTCCTCGACGAGATCCTGGATCTCTCCTTCCTCGAATCGGGCCGGGTGACCTTCCACATCGGCGAGGTGAGCCTCGCGGAGGTCATCGATCGCGCGCTGTGGAGCACTGAGGGCATGATCAAGTCGAGTGGGGTGCGGGTCCTGCGGATGGAGGAAGGCGAGGACGTGACCGTCGAGACGGATTTCGACCGCATCGCCCAGGTGGTCATCAACCTGATCTCGAACGCGGTGAAGTACGGGCGGGGAGAGGACCCGCTCATCACCATCCGCATGGGGCCGAAGCCCGAGGGCGCCTTCATCGAGGTCGCCGACCGCGGACCCGGTATCCCCGAATCCGCGCGCGAGGAGGTGTTCGAGAAGTTCGCGCGGCTCGGGGAGGCGACGATCACCGGGTCGGCCGGCCTCGGCCTGCCGATCGCGCGGGAGATCATGCGCAACCTCGGCGGCGACCTGCGGGTCATGCCGAACGCTCCCGGCGCCGTCTTCCGGATCGACCTGCCCCACCGCCCGCCCGCCTCGGTCACCGACCCGGAGGCCGAACCCGAGATCCAGTCCTCCGCGGCGGAATGACCGCCGACCGCCCATCCGGGGCGACGTGCCCACACGTGGGCGAAGGCGCAAGCTCCTGCCTTGCCTTAGAAAGTCCAGAGCGTTAACCTGATCGAAGGGTCGGGGAACGAGACCTTGCCGCGGTGGATGCTTCCGAATCGGCGTCCTGGCGCAGCGCCTTCGCCGCGAGCTCGGCGACGTGCCACGCCCGGATGCCGGTGAAGTGCGCGACCTGCTCGCGACAGCTGAAGCCGTTCGCCACCACCATCGCGCCGTCGCTGCCCTCGACCGCCGGCAGCAGCGCCCGCCGCGCGGCGGCCTCCGACACCGCCTGCTTGCCGCGCTCGAAGCCGAGCGAGCCCGCCATGCCGCAGCAGCCAGCGGGCCGCGCCGCGACCTCGATGCCGAGGCGGTCGAGCAGCCGCCATTCCGCCCCGGCGTCCAGCACCGCATGCTGGTGGCAGTGGAGCTGGACCACGGCGCGGCCGGGCGTCTCGGGCAGGGCCACGTCGCGGTCGTCGAGGAACTCGGAGAAGAACCGGGTCTGCGCGCTGAGGCGCCGGGCCAGCGGGTCGTCGCCGAGGAGCCCCGGCAGCTCGTCGCGCAGCGCGCTGACGCAGGCGGGCTCGATGCCGACGACCGGCGTGCCCGCCTCGATCTCCGGGCGCAGCGCCTCGACCGCCTCGCGCAGGAGGCCCTTGGCGGTGTCGAGCAGCCCCCAGTCGTAGAGCGCTCGGCCGCAGCACAGCCGCTTGGCCGGCACGGTCACGGAAAAGCCTGCCGCCTCGAGGGCGAGGACCGCCGCCTTCGCCGTCTCCGGGTGGAAGTGGTCGTTGAAGGTGTCGGGCCAGAACACCACCCGCTCGCCGCCGTTGTGCAGGACCGGGCGCCGGGCGAACCATGAGGAGAAGGTCTCTTCCGCGAAGCGCGGCACCGCGCGCCCCGGCGCGATCCCCGCCACGAACCGCGCGACCGCGCCGATCCCGGGCAGTGCGGTCGCGGCGTTGGCGAGCGTCGGCACGCGCGCGCCGACCCCCGCCCAGCGGTGGATCATGCCCATGGTGTAGGCCACCCGCGGCCGCAGGCGGCCGGCATAGTGGCGGGCGCGGAACTCGGCCTTGTAGGTCGCCATGTCGACGTTGACCGGGCAGTCGCTCTTGCAGCCCTTGCAGGCGAAGCAGAGGTCGAGCGCGTCCTCCACCGCCTCCGAGCGCCAGCCGTCGGCGATCGGCCCCTCGCGCAGCATCTCGAAGAGCAGCCGCGCCCGGCCGCGGGTCGAGTGCTTCTCTTCGCGTGTCGCCATGTAGGACGGGCACATCACCTCGCCGTCGGGCGACAGGCGCCGGCACTTGCCGACGCCGACGCAGCGGTTGATCGCGCGGGTGAAGCTGCCACCCTCGGCCTCGTAGGCGAAGGCGCCGGTGACCTTCGGCGGGCTGTAGTTCGGCCCGACGCGGAGGTTCGCAGTCACGGGGTAGGCGTCCACCGCCTTGCCCGGGTTCATCCGCCCGTCGGGGTCCCAGACCGCCTTGAAGGCGCGGAAGACCTCGAGCATCTCGGAACCGTACATGATCTCGAGCAGCCGCGCCCGCGCCTGCCCGTCGCCGTGCTCGCCCGAGAGCGAGCCGCCGAACGACACGACGAGCTTCGCCGCCTCGTCGAGGAAGGCGCGGAAGGTCTTGAGCCCCTCTTCCGTCGAGAGGTCGAAGTTGATCCGGCAGTGCACGAGGCCGTCGCCGAAATGGCCGTACATCGCCGTGTCGTAGCCGTACCTGTCGAGCAGCTTGCGGAATTCGCGCAGGTAGGCGCCGAGCTTCTCGCGCGGGACGGCTGTGTCCTCCCAGCCCTCCCAGGTCTCGTCGAGGCCGGGGACGTAGGCGGTGGCGCCGAGGCCCGATTCGCGCAGGAGGCGGATCTCGGTCTGCTTCTCGGATTCCTCGAGCAGGTTGGCCGTGACGCCGCCCGCCTCCATCGCCTCGGCGAGCCGTCTGCCCCGCTCCACCGCCTCCTCGTGGCTCGCGCCGCCGAGTTCGACCACCAGCCAGCCCTCGCCCTCGGGGAGCATCGGCACCTTGTCCTCGTGCAGGCCCTTGGTCTGCATGTTGGAGATCAGGGTGCGGTCGAGGCCCTCGCAGGCGAGGGGTTCGTGTTCGAGCACCGCCGGCACCGCGTCGGCCGCGCGGTAGATGTCGGGGAAGCCGAGGATCACCGTGATCCGCTCGGGCGGGTCCGGCACCAGGCGCACCGTGGCGCCGAGCACGATGACGCAGGTCGCCTCGGTGCCGACCAGGGCGCGGGCGACGTGGAAGCCGAGCTCGGGCAGCAGCCAGTCGAGGTTCGAGAAGCCCGAGACCCGGCGCGGGATGTCGGGGAAGGCCGCGCGGATCCGGTCGCCGTGGGCGTCGCGGAGCGCCTTGAGGCGCTTGTAGACGTCGCCGCGCCGCCCGCCCTCGGCGATGATCGCGGCCAGCGTCTTATCGTCGGTGGGGCCCACCTCCATGCGCAGGCCGTCGTAGGTCAGCACGTCGAGGCTCTCGACGTTGTCGACGGTGAGCCCCGCCATCACCGAATGCACGCCGCCGGAGTTGTTGCCGATCATGCCCCCGATGGTGTTGTGGGTGTGGGTCGCGGGGTCGGGGCCGAAGATCAGGCCGTGCGGGGCGGCCGCGTCGCTCAGGGTGTCGGGGATGCAGCCGGGCTCGACCCGCGCGGTGCGCGCCTGCGCATCGATCGACAGCACCCGGTCGAGGTGGCGCGAGAAGTCGAGAACGAGGCCGGTGTTGCAGGTCTGGCCGGCGAGGCTGGTGCCGCCGCCGCGCGGTACGACCGGTGCATCGTGGACCCGGGCGATCTCGACGGCGCGGATCACGTCCTCGACGCTGCGGGGCAGGACGACGCCCATCGGCACCTGGCGGTAGTTCGAGGCGTCGGTGGCGTAGAGCGCGCGGGCCTGGGCGCCAAAGTCGACCTCGCCCGCGACGGCTGCGCGCAGGTCGCGCTCGAAGGCCGAGGGCTCGGTCGTGGTGCGGACGAAGGCGCTGCGGATGCGTCCGGTCCAGCTCCGTTCGTGGCGGCGTTCCGCCGGGCTGCCGTTGGCGCGCGTCTCGGCCATGATGCCGCTCCTCTCAGGCGTCCGCGTAGGCGTCCGCGTCCTGCCGCTTGAAGACGAGGCCGTGCCCCGGGCGGGACGGGTCGGCCGCGATAGTGCCGTCTTTCGGCTGCGGCGCGCCGTCGAACAGCATCGCCTCGATCCGGGCGTGGTCGTGGAACCACTCGACATGGCGCAGCCGCAGCGCGGCGAGGCTCGGGGCGAGGTGCAGCGCCGGGGCGGTGTGGGCGGAGACCGGCAGATGGTGGGCGTCCGCCACCGCCGCCGCCGCGAGAAAGCCGGTGATCCCGCAGCACCGGGAGGCGTCGAGCTGCAGGACGTCGACGCAGCCGGCGGCGGCGAGGCGTAGCGCGTCCCACTGGTCGTAGGCGTATTCACCCGCGGCGAGCTCGATCCCCGCCGGCAGGCCTTGGCGCACCGCGGCGAGGCCCGCAGTGTCGTCGTGCGTCACCGGCTCCTCGAACCACACGACCCCGAGCGGGGCCGCGGCCTCGGCCATCGCCAGCGCCTGGCGCGGCGTCAGCGCGCCGTTCGCGTCGATCATCAGGCCGATCTCCGGCAGCGCCTCGCGCACGGCGCGCATCCGGGCGGGGTCGCGCTCGGGCTCGGCGCCGACCTTCATCTTCATGAGCCGGCAGCCCAGATCGGTCCAGCCCTCGAACTGCGCGATGGTGCGGCGGTCGGGGTAGCTCGTGAAGCCGCCGCTGCCGTAGATCGCGACCCGCTCGCGCCGCGCGCCGAGGAGCGCCGCGAGCGGCAGGTCGAGGAGCCGCGCCTTGAGATCCCAGAGCGCGGCGTCGACCGCCGAGATGGCGCAGGCGGCGATGCCGCTGCGCCCGATGTTGCGCACCGCCCGGACCATCGCCGCGTGGTGGCGGGCGACGTCGAAGGCGCTGCCGCCCGCGACGAGCGGCGCCAGGGTGTCGCGGACCACGATCGCCGCCGCGCCGCTCGCGTAGGTGTAGCCCAAGCCCGTCACGTCGCCGGCATTGGCCTCGACAACGACCAGCGTCGTGCTCGACCATTCGATCGTGCCGTCGGCCTCGGGCGCGTCGGTCGGGATGGTGTAGCTGCCGACCGTCACGCCCGAGATCGCTGGCGCCTCGCGCGGCATGGGGATCAGACCACCTCGCGCACGACGTCGAGGCCTAGGCGGCGGGCGATCTTCGTCGCGTCGGGAGTGCCGGAGGCGAGCGCCTGGGCCATCTTCAGGCCTTGGTCGACGGTGGCCTTGGGCGGCATCGGCGGCTCGTGGGTGTCGACCTCGGCCTCGAGCAGGAACGGGCCCTTGGTGGCCATCATCTCGCGGAGCGCGTCGGGTGCGTCCTCGGCCCTCGAGAGCGTGCGCGACGGGATGCCGAAGCCGCGGGCCACCATGGCGAAGTCGATCGGCTGGAGCTCGCACTCGTACTCGGGGTTGCCGAGGAAGACCATCTGCTCCCACTTGATCTGGCCAAACGAGTTGTTCTTGATGACGATGACCTTCACGTCGAGGTCGTAGCGCCGGATGGTCGCGAGGTCGCCCATCAGCATCGCGAGCGCGCCGTCGCCGATGATCGCGACCACGGTGCGCTCGGGGTAGGCGATCGACGCGGCCGCGGCGTAGGGCATGCCGCAGGCCATGGTCGCAAGGTTGCCCGAGCAGGAGAACATCATCTGCCCTCGCATGTCGATGTGCCGCGCGGCCCAGGTGGTGACGGTGCCCGAATCGGTGGTGATGATCGCGTTGTCGGGCAGGAGCTTGTTGAGCTCGTGGGTGACGACCTGCGGCTTCATCGGATGATCGGTCCGCGTGCCGCGCTCGGTCAGGAGCTCGCGCCAGTCCTTCATGCCCTTCTGCGCCGTCTCGATGAAGGAGCGGTCCTCCTTGTAGTCGAGCTTCGGCAGCAGCGCTTCGATGACGCGGGCGGCGTCGCCGACGAGGCCCGCCTCGGCCGGGTGGCGGATGCCGATGCGCGTCGGGTCGAGGTCGATCTGGACGCAGCGCGCCTGGCCGGGCTTGGGGTAGAACTCGATGTAGGGAAAGGACGAGCCGACGATCAGCAGCGTGTCGCAGCCCTCGAGCGCGTCCTGGCTCGGCCGCGTGCCGAGGAGGCCCGCGCCGCCGGTGCAGTAGGGGTGGTCGTCGGGCAGGCAGCCCTTGCCGAGCAGCGGCTTGATCACCGGCGCGCCGAGGCGCTCGGCGAGTGCGGCGATCTTGTCGCCCGCGCCGATCGCGCCGGCGCCCGCGAGGATCGCGACCTTGGAACCGGCGTTGACGATCGAGGCGGCCTTGGCGAGCTGCTGGTCGGACGGCAGGAGCGCGCCGGTCGCGAAGAGGTCGGCGACGTGGCCCTCGACGTTGCGCTCGGACCGGGTGTCCTCCTTCACCGCCTCGGACTGCATGTCAACCGCCATGGTGATGTGGGCGACCGACCGGCGCGCGAGCGCGTTGCGACAGGCCAGCGACGTGACGTTCTTCACGTGCGCGCCGCCCATGATCCGGGCGTTGTAGACCGAGACGTCCATGAACAGCTTGTCGAGCTCCACGTCCTGCTGGGTCGCGGTCGCGATCAGGTCGTGGTGCTGCAGCCCGGTGATGGCCAGCACCGGCGCGCCGTCGAGCTTGGCGTCGTAGAGGCCGTTCAGGAGGTGGATGCCGCCCGGACCGGAGGTCGCGAGACAGACGCCGAGCCTGCCGGTGAACTTGGCGTAGGCGCAGGCCATGAAGGCCGCGACCTCCTCGTGGCGGACCTGCACGAAGCGGATCTTGTCACGCTCCTTGCGCAGGCTCTCCATGATCCCGTTGATGCCGTCCCCGGGCAGCCCGAAGATCGTGTCCACGCCCCAGTCGATCAGGGTCTCCACCATCACGTCGGCTGCGGTCTTGGCCATCTGCGCGCTCCATCGTCCTTGATGCCGTCGATCGGAGGGTAACCGGGCGCCGCCGGCTTTGTTCCTGCAGAGCGGCGTCAGTCCGGCCCGTCGCGCACTTCGGCGTTCTGCGCCTCGCGCGCCGTGCCCTCCATGTTCATGAAATTGAAGGCCGCGTCGATCAGCGCGAAGTGCGAAAAGGCCTGGGGGAAGTTCCCGACCTGCTTGCCCTCGTTCCAGTCCCATTGCTCGGCGAGGAGGCCGGCGTCGTTGCGCAGGTCGAGGAGCTTCTCGAACAGCCGGCAGGCCTCGTCGCGGCGGCCCTGCAGGATGTAGTTGTCGACGAGCCAGAACGAGCAGGCGAGGAAGGCGCCCTCCTCGCCGGCGAGCCCGTCCGGCGCCTCCTCGGTGTCGTAGCGCAGCACGAAGCCGTCGCGCATCAGCTCGCGCTCGATCGCCTCGACCGTCGAGATCATGCGCGGGTCGTCGGGCGGCAGGAAGCCCATGATCGGCATGAGCAGCACCGAGGCGTCGAGCGCGTCCTTCCCGTAGGACTGCACGAAGGAGCGCTTCTTCTCCGACCAGCCCTTCTCGCAGATCTCGGCCTTGATCTCGTCGCGCAGCCGCCGCCAGTGGTCGACGGGCCCGGACAGGCCGAACTTCTCCGCCGACTTCACCGCGCGGTCGAAGCCGACCCACGACATCAGCTTGGCGTGGACGAAGTGCCGGCGGTCGGAGCGGATCTCCCAGATCCCCTCGTCGGCCTTCTTCCAGACCTTCTCGAGCTGCTTGAGGATCTCCGCCTGCATGTCGGCCGAGGCCTCCGACAGGTCGAGGCCGAGGGCGCGCGCCTCGTGCAGCGTGTCGGTGACGTGGCCGTAGACGTCGACCTGGAGCTGCTTGTAGGCGGCGTTGCCGATCCGCACCGGCCGCGAGCCGCGATAGCCCGGCAGCCAGTCGAGCTCGATCTCGTCGCAGCGATGCTCGCCCGCGACGCCGTAGAGCGGCTGGACGTGGCTGGCCGAGCCCGCCACCGCTCGCAAGAGCCAGTCGGCCCAGGCTTCCGCCTCGTCCCGGTAGCCGGCGTTGATCAGCGACAGCAGCGTGAAGGAGGCGTCGCGCAGCCAGCAGTATCGGTAGTCCCAGTTGCGCTCGCCGCCGACCTTCTCGGGCAGCGAGCTGGTCGGCGCCGCGACGACGCCGCCGGTCGGCCGGTAGGTCAGCGCCTTCACCGTGATCAGCGAGCGCATCACCGCCTCGGGCCACTGCCCGCGGTAGTTGCAGCGCCCGGCCCATTCCGTCCAGAAGCCCTCGGTCTCCTCGAGGGCGTCCTCGGCGTTGCAGATCTTCGGCGGCGGCAGGTGGGAGGCCTCGTAGGCGAGGATGAAGGGCACGCGGTCGCCCTTCGAGACGGTGAACTCGGCGACGGTGGAATGGTCCTCGCCCCGGGTCTCCACCGGCGTCTTCAGCACCAGGGCGTGCGGGCCCGCCACGGCCCGCAACGCGCCGCCTTCCACGCGGTGGACCCAGGGGATGATGCGGCCGTAGTCGAAGCGGATCCGCAGGTCGAGGCGCATTCGGACCTCGCCCTCGAGCCCGACGACGATCCGGACGAGCTCGGAGAGGTGCGACGACTTGCGGATCGGCATGAAGTCGATGACCCGGACCCGTCCGCCCTCGCAGGTGAAGTCAGTCTCGAGGATCAGGGTGTCGCCGGCGTAGCGCCGGACGCCCGGTGCGCCCCCCTCGGCCGGCGCAATGCGCCAGTGGCCGTGCTCGTGGTCGCCGAGGATCGCCGAAAAGCAGGCGCCGGCGTCGAAGCGCGGCCAGCACAGCCAGTCGATCGACCCGTCGAGGCCGACCAGGGCCGCGGTCTCGCAGTCGCCGATCAGGGCGTAGTCGCTGATGTCACTTGGCATCCGGTCCTCCCTCGCGCAGATCGATCAGCGGCAGGCCGGAGGCGTCGTCCTTGCGCCGGCGCAGGTGGCCGGGCGTCTCGATCAGCACGACCTCAAGCGTCGGCCGCACCTCGCCCCGGACGAAGTGGCCCGCGACCGCCGTCCCGTCCGGCTTCCCGAGCACGGCGTGGATGTGGAGGAGCGGCCCGCCGTCCGGCCCGATCGCCACGTCGCCGGTCATGCTCGCCACCTCGGTCTGCTCCTCGACCGGGATCGGGCGGTAGTCCTTGGTCTCCCAGTCGAAGAAGGCAAGCTCCGCCGTGCGGAAGGCGCCGATCGCGGTCAGCTGCGCCGCGGTCAGCCCCTCGTCGCGGGCGAGGTCCGTCAGGCAGCCCATCGCCTCGTCGCCGGTCTCCAGCACCGCCACGAAGGTTCGGAGGCCGCCCTCGTCGTGTACAAGCCGCGCGCGCATGGCTTTTCCCCGCTCAACGATGCGTCCGGTCGTCGGCGCGGCCGCCAGCGGCGAGCGCGCTGCCGACGACGAGGCCCGTCAGCCCCGCAATGACCAGACCGCCCGCGATCACCGACCCGAGCCGCCCCGCCGGCGCGGAGAGGATCGCCGCGTGCGGATGCGCCTCGTCGCCGAACGAGCCGTGGGTCCGGTGCCGGCCCCGTACCGGCTCGAAGAGGTTGTCGGGCCGATCCGGGGCCACGGCGCTGTCGCGGTCCTGGCCCTCCACGGCCTGGCGCGCCAGCATCAGGTCTAGGAGCTGCGGCACCACGGCGTTGGCCATGATCATCAGGAGCGTCCGCCCGCCGACCCAGTATTCGCGCGCCGGCGACTCGGCCGCGCCGACGATCGCCCGCGCCGCGGCGGCGGGGTCGTAGACCGGCGCCACCGGCCGCGGCTCCTTGCGCCGCCTGGTCCGGGCCCAGTCGAACTGCGGCGTGTTGATCGCGGGCAGGTGCACGTGGGTGAGCTCGATGCCGCTGCCCTCGTGCAGCAGCTCGGTTCGGAGCGAGTCGGTGAAGCCGCGCACGGCGTGCTTGGCACCGCAATAGGCCGACTGCAGCGGGATGCCGCGATAGGCGAGCGCCGAGCCCACCTGCACGATCACGCCGCGATCGCGGGTGCGCATGCGCGAGAGAGCCGCCATGGTGCCGTGCACGGTGCCGAGATAGGTGACCTCGGTGACGCGGCGGATCTCCTCGGGCTCGAGCTCGCTCACCGGGCAGAACAGCGTCACCATCGCGTTGTTCACCCAGACCGCGATCGGGCCGAGCTCGCGCTCGATGCGGTCGGCGGCGGCCTCGACGGCGCGCGCGTCCGCAACGTCGGCGGGAAACGCCATGGCCCGGGCGCCGGTCGCCTCGACCTCGGCGCGGGCCTCCTCGAGGCCGTCGGGCTCGCGCGCGATCAGCGCGACCTTCGCCCCGCGGCGTCCGAAGAGCCGCGCGGCCGCCCGGCCCACGCCCGCCGATGCGCCCGTCACCACGACGACCTGGTCGCGGAGATCGGGCAGCCGATCTGGTAGATGGAACATGCCTCTCCCCCGGTGCGTCTGGCATGGGAACGCACCGGCTCTGAGCTTGTTCCTGCCGGCGGGGCGGGACGGTCCCTGCTGGCTCGGCGAGGCGGTCTTGCCCGCCCGGCGGGAGCGGCTAGACGAGGACCTCCTGCGCGACCTGCTCGCCGACGCCGAAGACCCGCTTGTAGCGCGCGACCTCCTCCGGCGGCCCGAGCGCCTTGGCCGGGTTGTCCGAAAGCTTGACCGTCGGCCGGCCGTTCGCGGCGACCGCCTTGCACACCAGCGAGAACGGCGCGAGCCGGTCGCCGCGCGTCAGCCCGCGGAAGTCGTTGGTGAGCAGCGTCCCCCAGCCGAAGCCGAGGCGCGCGCGCCCGTGGAAGCGCGCGTAGAGGCGCTCGATCACATCGACGTCGAGGCCGTCCGAGAAGATCACGAGCTTCTCCCGCGGGTCCTGCCCGCGCGACTTCCACCACGCGATCGCCGTCTCGGCGCCGTTCTCGGGGATCCCGGAATCGATGCGGATCCCGGTCCAGGACGCCAGCCACTCCGGCGCATGGGCGAGGAAGCCGCGCGTGCCGTAGGTGTCGGGCAGGATCACGCGCAGGTTGCCGTCGTAGTCCTCGTGCCAGTTCTCGAGCACCCGGTAGGGCGCGCGGGCGAGTTCCGCGTCGTCCTCGGCCAGCGCGGCATAGACCATCGGCAGCTCGTGCGCGTTCGTCCCGATCGCCTCGATGTCGTGGCGCATGGCGATGAGGCAGTTCGACGAGCCGGTGAACTTCTCGCCCAGGCCCTCGATCAT
>SKOX01000108.1 GCA_007119835.1 Paracoccaceae bacterium | reverse complement strand
GGCCCGTGCGGCTGACGCGGGGCTCAGTCTGCCGTGACCTGGTAGATCTCGCCTTCATCCACGGCCACGTAGAGACGGCCGTCCGGTCCCTGGACCAGTGACCGGAAGCGCCCTTCCGGCATGGGCAGAGGCATCTCGGTGACGTCGTTCACGGAGAGGCCGTCTTCCGCGAGGTCGATCACGTCGATGCGCTGCCCGACTGCCGTCCCGCCGAAACCGATCCCCATGAAGCCGACCAGCAGACGGCCGTCCCAGGCCCCCCACTGTTCGCCCGTGAGGAACAGCGCCGGGGTCATGCCCTGGGACAGGCCGTTGTTGGTCCAGGCCGGCGGCATCGCGTCGGGATAGGTCTCGAGGTCGGTCATCGGCATGTAGGCGGCCCGCTCCTCGGGGTCCATGCCTTCCATCTGGTTCGGCGAGTAGCCGCAATAGTCGTCCGGGCAGTCCTCGCGCCCGGCCATGTTGGGCCGCGGGTCCCAGCCGCCGTTGCCGCCCGGCTCGAGCGCCGTGATCTCGTCGGAATGCCAGGGCCCGTGCTCGGCGATGACCGGCTGGCCGGTGTCGGGCCGGAAGTCGATCCCCTGCACGTTGCGGAAGCCGTAGGCGAAGATGCGCGGGTCGAAGTCATCGGGCGTCGCGTCGGCGTTGACGCCGTTGCCGTCCCGGTCGACCCGCAGGACCTTGCTGCCGAGCGAGGTCGGGCTCTGCGGGATCTCGCCTTTGTGGTTGTCGCCGGTGGTGACGTAGAGGTAGCCGTCGGGGCCGAAGCGGATCCGCCCGCCGTTGTGGGCGCCGGGGCCGCCGAAGGGATGGTCGCTGTCGCTCAGCTTGTAGGGGATGTCGTCGATGATGTCGGTGCGGTCGGAAACCTCGGTGAAGTCCTCGTTCACCGTCAGCCGGATCACGCGGTTGCTGGGCGGATCGGACTCGCTGGAGGCGGAGTAGACATAGACGAAGCGGTTGTCGTCGAAGTCGGGATCGACCGCGACGCCGAGCATCCCCGCTTGGCCCATGCAGAAGAGATCGTCCGCGGTCTCGGCGTAGCCTTCGGTCTCCTCCATCCCGAGCAGCAGGTTGACCGGGTTGTCCAACGGGTTGACCGTCCCCTCGGGAAGGCGGACGGACAGGCCGCGGCACTTCTCGGTGAAGAACATGGTCCGGTCGTCGAGGAAGGCCATGTCCCAGGGGTTGTCCAGATCGGTCATGATCGTGACGTGGCTGAGGTTCGGCGCATGGCTGTCGGCATGCGCGGCGACGGGCAGTGCGAGAGCCGCGGCAACGGCCGTGGTCGCGCGCAGCCAGGCCGGCGTGAGGCGTCGTGTCATCAGGGCTCCTCCCGAGCGTCTTTTGAATTTTCTTCACCCTGCAGGATGCAGGTGGTCGACTGTGGGAGCTGGCGTGATGCGCGTCAACGTCATATCCGCCGCCGCCCCTGACGGCGGCACGTAAGTCGCAGCCCGGCCGGCACCGCCCCTGGGCGGCGCACATTCGCGACGCTCCGCCCGATTTTTTGGCCCGCAGAGCCGTCGGCCGCGGCCGGCGCGAAGCTTCCACGGGGTTCGGGTCATGCCGGCGAGCGGATCAGGCGAACCGGCCCGGCCTCGCTCGGCTGACGGTCTCATGCTTCAGAACGGAAGCCTGGCGCGTGCCCGGATGTGGACGCACCCGGGAGCGGACGCGCGTGCCCGGGTGCCGGTACGCGCTTTCCGCCGCCGCGTCCTCCGGCTCAGCGGCGGTCGCGGGCGGCGAGGAGCTTGAGGCGCAGCGCGTTGAGCTTGATGAAGCCGGCGGCGTCCTTCTGGTCGTAGGCGCCGGCGTCCTCCTCGAAGGTGACGTGGGCCTCGGAATAGAGCGAGTGCGGCGAGGTGCGGCCGACGACGCTGGCCGAGCCCTTGTAGAGCTTCACCCGGACCTCGCCGGTGACCTTGTCCTGGCTCGCGTCGATGGCGGCCTGGAGCATCTCGCGCTCGGGCGCGAACCAGAAGCCGTTGTAGATGAGCTCGGCATAGCGCGGCATGAGCTCGTCCTTGAGGTGCATGGCGCCACGGTCGAGGGTGATCGACTCGATGCCGCGATGGGCGGCGAGGAGCACCGTGCCGCCGGGCGTCTCGTAGATGCCGCGGGACTTCATGCCGACGAAGCGGTTCTCGACGAGGTCGAGCCGGCCGACGCCGTGGGCGCCGCCGAGCTCGTTGAGGCGGGTGAGCAGGGCAGCCGGCGACAGCGCCTCGCCGTCGACCGAGACCGGATCGCCGCGTTCGAAGCCGATGGTGACGATCCGGGGCGTGTCGGGCGCCTGCTCGGGATCGACGGTGCGCTGGTAGACGTAAGCGGGCGCCTCCTCGGCCGGGTCCTCGAGCACCTTGCCCTCCGACGAGGTGTGCAGAAGGTTCGCGTCGACCGAGAACGGCGCCTCGCCGCGCTTGTCGCGGGCGATCGGGATCTGGTTCTGTTCGGCGAACTCGATGAGCCTGGTCCGCGACGTGAGGTCCCACTCGCGCCAGGGCGCGATCACCTTGATCGTCGGGTCGAGCGCGTAGGCCGAGAGCTCGAAGCGGACCTGGTCGTTGCCCTTGCCGGTCGCGCCGTGGGCGACAGCGTCGGCCCCGGTCTCGTGCGCGATCTCGACGAGGCGCTTGGCGATCAGCGGCCGGGCGATCGAGGTGCCGAGCAGGTACTGGCCCTCGTAGACGGTGTTGGCACGGAACATCGGGAAGACGAAGTCGCGCACGAACTCGTCGCGCAGGTCCTCGATGAAGATGTTTTCCGGACGGACGCCGAGGAGCTCGGCCTTGGCCCTGGCGGGCTCGAGCTCCTCGCCCTGGCCGAGGTCGGCGGTGAAGGTCACGACCTCGCAGCGGTACTCGGTCTGGAGCCACTTGAGGATGATCGAGGTGTCGAGGCCGCCGGAATAGGCGAGGACGACCTTCTTGATGTCGGACATGGGGACGCTCCTGACCGGACGGACGCCCGCCGTCTATGGGCTTTTCCGTCCTCGGGCAAGGCGGCCGGGCGGGGGGCGCGGCCGAAGCGCGCCGCGGAGCCATCGACGGCATCG
>SKOX01000005.1 GCA_007119835.1 Paracoccaceae bacterium | reverse complement strand
CGCCTCGCGCCGGCAGGCTGAGGCGGTGGCGCGGCCCGATCCGACCGTGCGGCCCGAGGCGACGGCGGACGACGCCGACCGGGCGCTGAGGCCGCTCAACCTAGACGAGTTCGTCGGACAGGAGGCGGCCAAGGCCAATCTCAGGATCTTCGTCGAGAGCGCGCGCCGGCGCGGCCAGGCGATGGACCACACGCTGTTCTACGGGCCGCCGGGCCTCGGCAAGACCACGCTTGCCCATATCGTCGCGCGCGAGCTCGGCGTGAACTTCCGGATGACCTCGGGGCCGGTGCTGGCCCGCGCCGGCGACCTTGCCGCCATCCTGACCAACCTCGAGGCGCGCGACGTCCTGTTCATCGACGAGATCCACCGGCTCAACCCGGCGGTGGAGGAGATCCTCTACCCGGCCCTCGAGGACTTCCAGCTCGACCTCGTGATCGGAGAGGGGCCGGCGGCGCGGACGGTGCGGATCGAGCTCGCGCCCTTCACGCTGGTGGGCGCAACCACACGGCTCGGGCTCCTGACCACGCCGCTCAGGGACCGCTTCGGCATTCCGGTGCGGCTCGAGTTCTACGAGGTGGCGGAGCTGGTTCGCATCGTCGAGCGGGGGGCGCGGCTGATGGGCGCGGCTGCGGAGCCCGACGGCGCGTGGGAGATTGCCCGGCGGGCGCGGGGCACGCCGCGGATCGCCGGCCGGTTGCTGCGCCGGGTCGTCGATTTCGCCGTCGTCGAGGGCGACGGCAGGATCACGCGGGCGGTCGCCGACGGGGCGCTCAACCGGCTCGGGGTCGACGACCTCGGCCTCGACGGGGCCGACCGGCGCTATCTCGGGCTGATCGCCGAGCATTACGGCGGCGGGCCGGTCGGGATCGAGACGCTGTCGGCCGCGCTCAGCGAGAGCCGTGACGCGATCGAGGAGGTGATCGAGCCCTTCCTGCTGCAGCAGGGATTGATCCAGCGCACCCCGCGCGGCCGGTTGCTCGCCCGGCGGGCGTGGCAGCAACTCGGGATCGCCCCGCCGCGGGAGGTCAAGACCGGGGACCTCTTCGGGGACAGCTAGCCGGTTACAGCGTGAAAAGCCGCAAGCGTCTGCTCCGGAACGGGAACGGTGCCAACGACGCTGTCTCGCGCTCGAGGGGGCCGATGCGCTCGCCGGTGTCGGGGCGCGAAGGCGAGGGGCGGTTCTTGCGGCAGGTCAGCCGGTGTCGCAGGGCGAGGCGGCGACCCACCAGGCGGGCTCGGAGCGGGCAATCGCCTCGGCGGCGGTACGCGCGGGGGCCTCGGCTGCGAAGAGGCCGAAGCAGGTGGCGCCCGAGCCGGACATGCGGGCCAGCGCGCAGCCCGGCTGCGCCGCGAGGGCGGCCAGGACCGTCGTGAGGCAGGGAGCGAGCGCGCGTGCCGGTGCCTCGAGGTCGTTTCGGGTGGCGGCGAGCCAGGCGAAGAGCGCCGCTGCGTCGGCGAAGGGCGGTGGGTCGGGCAGGGGCGGGTTGTCGGCGCGATCGAGGCCCGCGAAGACGGCGCCGGTGGGAACCGGCAGGCCCGGGTTGACGAGCACCATCCAGAAGGGCGGCAGCCGCAGCGGCGCGAGGCGCTCGCCGATTCCCGTCATGCGCGCAGGCTGGCCGGCGAGGCAGACCGGCACGTCGGCGCCGAGGGCGAGGACGGCGTCCCGCGCGGGCAACGGTACCGACCACAGCCGGGCGACGAGGCGCAGGGCGGCGGCGGCATCGGCGGAGCCGCCGCCGATCCCGGCCGCGACCGGAAGGCGCTTGATCAGCCGGAGGGCAGCGCCGCGGCCCCGCGGCTGCAGGAGCGCGGCCGCACGGATCACGAGGTTGTCGGCGCCGGTCCCGAGTCCGATGGCGAAGGGGCCGTCGAGGGTCAGGGAGAGGCCGTGCGCCGGCTCGGCCTCGAGCCGGTCGCCCAGGGTGGGAAAGACGACGAGGCTGTCGAGAAGGTGGTAGCCGTCGCCACGACGGCCGGTGACGTGCAGCGCGATGTTGACCTTGGCCCGCGCGGTCTCCGCGAGCGCAGGGGCGACCGGCTCGAGGAGGCGGGGCCGCGTGTGCGGGCTCAGAGCTCGGTCCCCGCCGAGCGCTCCCGGACGCGCTCCTCGGCCCGCTCCTCCTCTTTGACACGGTCGAGGCCGACCTCGAGCTTGCGCCGGATCCGGTCCATGTCGAGGTCGTCGGCGGGCCCGAAGGAGAGGGCGCGGCGCCACTGGAAGCGGGCTTCACGCTCGCGGCCGACCATCCAGAGGACGTCGCCCAGATGGTCGTTGATGATCGGGTCCGACGGCAGGAGCTCGACCGCGCGCAGCATGTGCGGCAACGCCTCCTCGTAGCGCCCGAGGCGGTAGAGCACCCAGCCGAGCGAGTCGGTGATGTAGCCGTCGTCGGGCTGGCCTGCGACGGCCCGCTCGATCATGTCGAGGGCCTCGTCGAGATTGCGGCGCTGCTCGACCAAGGAGTAGCCGAGGTAGTTGAGCACGAGCGGCTGGTCGGGCTCGAGCTCGAGCGCGCGGCGGAAGTCGGCCTCGGCCTGATCCCAGTTCCCGGCACGCTCATGGGCGATGGCGCGGGCGTAGAAGAGCGGCCAGTGGACTTGGGAGGGCGTCTCGACCAGGTCGATGGCGCGGCCGTAGGCCTCGGCGGCCTCCTCGAAGCGCTCGGCCATCCTGAGCGCGTCGCCGAGGGCAGAGTGCACCTCGATCGTGCCGGGATAGCGTTCCGTCAGATCTTCGAGCGTCGCGATGCCGCCGTCGACGTCGCCGGCAAGGCGTTTGGTGTTGGCGCGGCGCATCTCGGCCGTGACGAACCAGACGCTGTCCACGGGAAGGTCAGCCAGCGCCTCGGTCGCGAGGTCGTACTGCTCGTGACGCTCGAGGATCTCCGCCGCGAGGAGGTTCGCCTTGGCGAGATCGGGGCGGATATGCGCGGCGAGCCGGGTGTAGATGAGGGCGAAGCGGTCGGCGTCCTCGGTGTTGAGCGCCACGGCCAGCGTGACGAAGGCTTCGGCAGCGCCGTCGGCGGCACGGGTGACCTGGGCGAAGGGGATTTCCCGGCCCGCCTCGAGACGCTCGCGCAGGTCGATCAGCGCGATGTCCGGGAAGCCGGTGGCGATGGCCTCCTCGATGAGCGCGAGGGCGTCCGCTTCGCGCTCCATCTGCGCGAGGACCTCGGCGTGGGCGATCAGCGCGTCGCGATCGGGGTGGAGCGGACCGTCGTCGTCGCCTGCGAGTATTGCCTCCGCGGACACGAAGTCCCCGGCGAGCGCCAGAGCCAGCGCCTTGTGATACTGGGCGTAGGCACGCAGCGCCTCGTTGCCGTCGAGCGCGTCGAACCGCGTCTGGGCGGCGGCGAAGTCCTCGCGCCCGACCTCGATCCAGCCCGAGACCAGGCCGGCCAGGAGCGGGTTGAGGTTGAGGGCGGGATCGGCGGCGCGCGCGGCAGCGGCGTCGAAGTCGCCTTCGGCGAGTTCGTCGGCCAGGAGTGCGAGGCCGGCGATCTGGTTCGCGGGCATCGCCTCGGCGAGCCGGCGGGCGGGCTCCAGCGCATCCTCGACGTCGCCGGCGGCGATGCGCGAGGCGACGACGTTCTGCATCAGCCCGATGTTGTCGGGATCGAGTCTCAGGGCCCGGGCGAAGAAATCGGCGGCGGCAGCGTAGTCGTCACGCAGGTCCGCGTGGATGCCGGCGAGGTAGGCGCCCGCGAAGCCGGATGCTGCGGCCGGCATGGCGGCGGCCGCGACCGGAACGGCCAGTGCGATGGCAAGGGCGGTCGCGCGCCATGCTGATCTCGTCCGTCTGGCCACCTCGGCGCTCCTTCTCGCGATGCCAGCGGACCCTAGGGCGCTCAGCGCACGCTGGCAATTGCGCGCGGGGAGAAGCCCGCTCACATGTTGGGGTAGTTGGGTCCGTCGCCGCCCTGGGGTGTCGTCCACTCGATGTTCTGCAGCGGGTCCTTGATGTCGCAGGTCTTGCAGTGGACGCAGTTCTGGAAGTTGATCTGGAAGCGCGGGTTGCCGCCGTCCTCGCCCGCCACGACCTCGTAGACGCCGGCCGGGCAGTAGCGCTGCGCCGGCTCGTCGTACCGGGGCAGGTTGATGTCGATCGGCACGCTCGGGTCCTTCAGCACCAGGTGGCAGGGCTGGTCCTCGGCATGGTTGGTGAAGGAGTAGGCGACGTTGGTCAGCCGGTCGAAGGACAGGACGCCGTCGGGCTTCGGGTAGTCGATCGGCTCGAAGTTGCGGGCGCGCCGCGTTGCCTCTGCGTCGGTCTTCTCGTGAGCGACCGTGCCGAATGGGGAGCGGCCCTTGAGCCAGGTGTTGAGCCACATGTCGATGCCGCCGAGCGCCATCGAGGCGTTGGCGCCGTAGCGCGACCAGAACGGCTTGACGTTGCGCACGGGCTTGAGGTCGTCGGCGATCGGGCCGGTTTCGACGGCCTCCACGTAGGCGGTGAGCTCGTCGCCGGCGCGATTGGTCTTGATGGCGCTGTGGGCCGCCTCGGCGGCGTGGATGCCCGAGAGCATCGCGTTGTGGTTGCCCTTGATGCGCGGCACGTTGACCATGCCGGCGGCGCACCCGAGCAGCGCGCCTCCGGGGAAGACCAGCTTCGGCAGCGACTGCCAGCCGCCCTCGGCGATGGCGCGGGCGCCGTAGGCGGTGCGCTTGCCGCCCTTCAGCACGTCGCGGATCAGGGGATGGTGCTTGAAGCGCTGGAACTCGCGGTAGGGGTCGAGGTAGGGGTTCTCGTAGTTCAGGTGCACGACGAAGCCGAGATACACCTGGTTGTCTTCGGCGTGGTACATGAACGACCCGCCGCCCGCGTTGTCGCCGAGCGGCCAGCCCATGGTGTGCGTGACCTGGCCGGGGACGTGGGCCGAGGGTCGGATCTCCCAGATCTCCTTCATGCCGATGCCGAACTTCTGCGGCTCGCGGCCGTTCGAGAGGCCGTAGCGGGAGATCATGTGCTTGGTGAGGTGTCCGCGGACGCCCTCGGCAAGGAAGACGTATTTGCCGTGGAGCTCCATCCCGGGCTCGTAGTTTGGGCCTGGCGTGCGGTCGGGATTGAGGCCGAATTCGCCCACGATAACGCCCGAGAGGCGGTCGCCGTCGAAGATCGGCTTCGAGGCCGCCATCCCCGGGAAGACCTCGACGCCCATCTCCTCGGCGATGCCGGCGAGCCAGCGGCAGACGTTGCCCATGGAGACGATGTAGTTGCCGTGGTTCTTCATCAGCCGCGGCATCGGCCAGTTCGGGATGCGCATCTGCCCGCCGGCGCCGAAGAGGTAGAAACGATCCTGAGAGACCGCCGTCTTGATGGGCGAGCCGCGCTCGCGCCAGTCGGGCAGGAGGCGGTCGAGGCCGACGGGATCGAGCACGGCGCCCGACAGGATGTGCGCGCCGACCTCCGAGCCCTTCTCGAGCAGGACGACGGACAGATCGGGGTCAAGCTGCTTGAGCCGGATCGCGGCGGAAAGGCCGGCGGGACCGCCGCCGACGATCACCACGTCGTAGTCCATGCGCTCGCGCTCGATCTCCGCCAT
This sequence comes from Paracoccaceae bacterium, assembly GCA_007119835.1. Lineage (GTDB taxonomy): Bacteria > Pseudomonadota > Alphaproteobacteria > Rhodobacterales > Rhodobacteraceae > Amaricoccus. The sequence continues at coordinate 5,868 of SKOX01000005.1, read as the reverse complement.
GCCTTCGGCTCCCCACACGATGTCTGAATTTGGTCCTGCAGGTAACGCAGGGGGGTGAGTGGGTCAACGTGGCGAAGCGCGCTTGCGGCCCGGTATGCCTCGCGAATTTTTCGTGAACGAGGCGCCCATGAGGCGCTGGCAGGGCCGGCAGGGAAGCGCGGGGGTCTGGCGTTCGCGCGGGACGGCGGTAAGGTGAGCCGCTGCGAAGAGGCACGGCACCGGCAGGGCCGGTTGGACGGAGCCCGCAGGGCAGCCAGGCGGAAGGAGGGGGCGCATGGGCGTTACAGAGAGCCGACTGAAGCGGCGGCTGAGGGTGCCGACGGCACCCGGGAGCGGCTAAGGATGGCGGGGCTCGAGCCGGTCCTGAGGATCGAGGCGACCCTCGGGGAATGCCCGAGGTGGTCCGCCTCGGGCGTGCTCTACTGGGTGGACATCCTCGGGCGCACGCTGAACCGCTTCGACCCGGAAACGGGCGACAACACCGCCGTTACCCTGGATGAGGAGATCGGCTGCTTCGCCGAGCGCGCCGGCGGCGGCTTCGCCGCCGGGCTGCGTTCCGGCATCTGGCTGCTGACGGCTGACGGCGCCAAGGACCGCATGGTCGCGGCGCCCGAGGCCGAGCCGGAGAAATGCCGCTTCAACGACGGGCGGGCCGATCCCTGGGGCGGCTTCTGGGCCGGGACGATGTGGGAGGCGCGCGACCGGCCGGGCGGGGCGCTCTACCGTTTGACACCCGACCATCTGCTCGTGCGGATCGAGGAGGGGGTGACGATCTCGAACGGGGCGGCGTTCTCGCCCGACCGGCGCTGGGGCTATCACTCCGACACGCCTGAGAAAACGGTCTGGCGCTACCCGCTCGACCCGGAGACGGGCGCGGTGACGGGGTCGCGGCAGGTCTTCCGTCACTTCGGCGACGAGTTGCCGGACGGAGCGGCGGTCGACGCCGAGGGCTGCTACTGGTCGGCGCTGTTCGGCAGCGGCCGGATCGTGCGGATCTCGCCCGATGGCGAGGAGATAGCGTCGTGCGAACTGCCCGCGCTCTGCCCGACGATGCCGGCCTTCGGCGGGCCGGATCTCCGGACGCTCTACGTCACGACGGCCCGGGAGAACCGCTCCGAGGCGGAGTTGCGCGAATACCCGCTGTCGGGAAGCCTTTTCGCGATGCAGGTGGACGTGCCGGGCCTGCCGGAGCCGGTTTTCGGGGGATGAGCCCGCAGCGGCCGGCGCGGCGCGTGACGCCAGCAGGGCGCGGTTGAGGATGCCTCCGGACGCTTGTTGAGATCGACCACACCCACCACTTTGGAAACCGGCGCCCGATCGGGTAGGCTGCGCGACAAGGATCGGCACCAGCAGCTGACAGCGGGGAGGAAGGCGCCATGAGGCGCAAGGTTCTGTCCGGCGCCGAGGCCGCGGCGCTCGTGCATTCGGGCGACACGGTCACGACCTCGGGCTTCGTCGGGATCGGCGTTCCGGAAGCGCTGCTCGAGGCGGTCGAGGCGCGCTTCCTCGACACGGGCGAACCCCGCGACCTGACGCTCCTATTCGCGGCGGGGCAGGGCGACGGCAAGACGCGCGGCCTGAACCGCCTCGGCCACGACGGGCTCCTGCGCCGGGTGATCGGCGGGCACTGGGGACTGATCCCGCGGGTGGCTCAGCTCGCGCTCGCCGGCAAGATCGAGGGCTGGAACCTGCCGCAGGGTGTCATCAGCCACATGTACCGCGACATCGCGGCCGGGAAGCCGGGGACGCTCACCCGCGTCGGCCTCGACACCTTCGTCGATCCGCGGCGCGAAGGCGGGCGCATCAACGCGATCTCGACCGAGGAGATGGTGCGGCTGATGGAGGTGGGCGGCGAGGAGTTCCTGTTCTATCCCGCGCGGCCGATCGACGTGGCGCTCCTGCGCGGCACGACCGCCGACGAGGCGGGCAATGTCACCATGGAGCGCGAGGCGCTGATCCTCGACAATCTCGCCCAGGCGATGGCTGTGAGGAACTCGGGCGGGGTCGTCATCGTGCAGGTGGAGCGGATCGCGGCGGCGCATTCGCTCGACTGCCGCCAGGTGGTGCTGCCGGCCGCCCTCGTCGACGCCGTGGTGGTCTCCGCGCCCGACGACCACATGCAGACCTACGCCACGGCCTACTCGCCGGCCTTCGCCGGGCGGATCAAGGTGCCTGCCGGCGCGCTGCCGCCGGCGCGGCTCGATGCGCGCAAGGTGATCGCGCGGCGGGCGGCCTTCGAGCTGCCGGTCAATGGCGTGGTCAATCTTGGCATCGGGATGCCCGAGGGCGTGGCGGGCGTGGCCTCCGAGGAGGGGCTGCTGGATCACGTGACGCTGACGGCGGAACCGGGGGTGATCGGGGGGGAGCCTGCCTCGGGCCTCGACTTCGGCGCGGCGATCAACACCGACGCGGTGATCGCGCAGAACCAGCAGTTCGACTTCTACGACGGCGGCGGGCTCGACATGGCCTGCCTCGGGATGGCTGAGGTGGATGCCCGGGGCAACGTCAACGTCTCGCGCTTCGGGCCGAAGCTCGCCGGCGCGGGCGGGTTCATCAACATCAGCCAGAACGCGCGCTCGGTGGTCTTCGCCGGCACGCTGACGGCGGGCGGGCTCGGCGTGGCGGTGGGCGACGGGCGGCTCACGATCGTGCAGGAGGGGCGCGCCCGGAAATTTAGCGATGCTGTGGAACAGGTTACCTTCTCGGGTGCGCGGGCTGCGGCCCTCGGACGGCCGGTGCTCTACGTCACGGAGCGGGCGGTTTTCCGGCTGACGGCGGAGGGGCTGGCGCTCGTCGAGGTGGCGCCGGGGGTGGATGTGGAGCGCGACGTGCTGGGGCAGATGGGTTTCCGGCCGATCGTCGAGGAGGTGGTGGAGATGGATGCGCGGATCTTCCGCGAGGGGCCGATGGACCTGCGGCGCGACCTGCTGCATCTCGACCTGGGCGACCGGATCCAGCGGGACGACAAGGCGAACCGGCTGTTCATTAACTTCGAGAAGTTTCGTGTGCGAAATCAGGAGGATATAGATCGTATCCGCGCGGAGGTCGAGCGGCTGTGCGAGGGCCAGGAGCGGCGGGTGGACGTGATCGTGAACTATGACGGCTTCCGCATCGACGAGGACGTGGAGGCGGATTACGTGGCGATGGTACAGGACCTGGAGGACCGTTTTTATCGAGCTGTTACAAGGTATTCCGGATCAGCCTTCACGCGGATGAAGCTCGGCCGGGCGTTCACCCGCTCCAAGGCGCCGCACGTATTCGAGACGGCGGAGGACGCGCAGGCCTTCCTGGAGACGTCGGGACGGCGCACCTGAGCGCAGGCGCCTAGCGATGGCCGGATCGTGCCGCGTTAACCGTGATCCGGCGGATATGCATTCGGTCGGGATCTCGTCGGGATCGCGTAGGCAATTCATATGCGCAGTGTTTCTGTCGGGATTTGATGGTTAACGCCCCCCCTTGCCAGCGCCGCGCCGGTCAGCCTCTTCAGGCGCGGGATCGACGCGCCGATGTGGAGAGGTGCCGGTGGGAGGCAGGCTCGCGCGCGGCCGACGCTCCTCCGCCGGTTGGTGAGCAAACGAAGTGGCCAGTGGTCCCGCCCGTGCTTCGGCACGGGCAGCGCCCGACCGCCACCCCGGGCGGGCGCTGGGGCGCCCACCCGCGGCCGGGCGCTGCCCGTGCGCCGGAGAGTCTGCGCCACGTCGGTTCTTGCGGCGCTAGCTTTTCGGACGGGCTGTCACGATGATTGGCAGTGGGGAGCGCGCTGGATCAGCGGGAGCTGACGAAGCCGACGATGTCCCTGGTCCGGGCGAGGATCGGCTCTGCGATCTCGGCGGCGCGCTCGGCGCCGTCGCCGAGGACGGCGTCGATCTCGGCGGGGTCGGCGAGGAGCTCCTGGATGCGGGCGGTCACCGGGGCGAGGTGGGAAACGGCGAGGTCGGCGAGCGCCGGCTTGAAGTCGGAGAAGGGGCGGCCGGCGAACTCGGTGACGACGGCGTCGCGGTCGAGGCCGGAGAGGGCCGCGTAGATGTTGACGAGGTTGCGGGCCTCGGCGCGCTCGGCGAGGGCGGCGTAGGTCTCGGGCAGGGGGTCGGGGTCGGTGCGGGCCTTGCGGATCTTCTGGGCGATGGCGTCGGCGTCGTCGGTGAGGTTGATCCGGCTCATGTCGGAGGGGTCCGACTTCGACATCTTCCTGGTGCCGTCGCGCAGGCTCATCACGCGGGTGGCGACGCCCTCGATGATCGGCGCGGGCAGGGGGAAGTAGTCCACGCCGTAGTCGTGGTTGAACTTGGCGGCGATGTCGCGGGTGAGCTCGACATGCTGCTTCTGGTCCTCGCCGACCGGGACCTCCGTGGCGTGGTAGGCGAGGATGTCGGCGGCCATCAGGGTGGGGTAGGAGTAGAGGCCGACCGACGCCGCCTCGCGGTCCTTGCCCGCCTTGTCCTTGAACTGGGTCATCCGGTTCAGCCAGCCGATGCGGGCGACGCAGGAGAGGATCCAGCCGAGCTCGGCATGGGCCGGCACCTGGGACTGGTTGAAGATGATCGAGCGCGCGGGATCGAGGCCGCAGGCGAGGAAGGCCGCGGTGAGCTCGCGGATCGCGGCGCGGAGCTTCGCCGGCTCCTGCCAGACGGTGATCGCGTGCATGTCGACGACGCAGTAGAGCGCCGGCACGCCCGCCTCCTGCATCTCGACGAAGCGGCGGAGCGCGCCGAGATAGTTGCCGAGCGTGAGGTTGCCCGAGGGCTGGATGCCGGAGAAGACGCGGCGGGGATGGGCGGTCTCGGTCATGGCGGAGGGGCTCGATGTGCGCTAGGAGAGGCCGCTTATCGCCGTCCGTCCCCATCGCGTCAACCGAAGGCCCATGAGCGACCCTGAAGCGCCCGACAGCGAGGCCGCGCGGCGCCGTGCGCGTGAGGGCGGCGTGGAGGATGAGCGTGACGCTGCGGAGGACGCGGACGACGCGGCGGTCCTGCCGCGTCCGAGCCTGTTCAACCCGCTGCCGCCGCTGATCGTCGTCGCGGCGCTGGCGCTCGTGGCCGTCGAGGCGGTCTTCGTGCTCGCCCAGCTCGGCTTCGTCGGGGGCCCGGGCGCGATCGGCTGGCGGATGCAGGCGAGCATGGACTGGGGGTTCTCGGCGCCGCTCCTCGACCGGATGATCGCGCGGCGCGAGTTCCCGCCGGGCGACCTCGCGCGCTTCCTGAGCTACGGGCTGATCCATGCGAGCCTGGTGCACACGCTCTTCGCTGTCGTGCTCCTGCTGGCGCTCGGCAAGGCGGTGTCGGCGAGCCTGTCGGGTGCTGCGATGGCGGCGACGATGCTCGCGGGGCTCGTGGCGGGCGCGCTGGGCTACTGGGCGGTGCTCGAGGGGCGGCATCTGCTGGTCGGGGCGTATCCGGCGATCTACGCGCTGCTCGGGGCCTTCACCTGGAGCCTGTGGCGGAAGGCGAGCGGGCGGGGGCGGATCCTCGCGTTCCGCCTCGTGGGGGTCCTGATCGCGCTGCAGGTCGCGTTCCGGCTCGTCGAGGACACCGGCGACATCTGGGTGGCCGAGGCGGCGGCCTTCGCGGCGGGGTTCGGCCTGGCATTTGTCGTGGCCCCCGGCGGCGGGCGGCGGCTGCGGCGGGTGCGTGCTCGGCTCCGGGCGCGGTGACGCTTCGGGATTCAGGGTGGGCTCAAGGTCGGCTCAGGGTCCGTCGAGCAGGTCGCGCACCGTCGGGCCGAGGGCCTCGGTCTGGGCGAGGGCCCGGCGGAGGCGCTCGGTCCCGGCGCGGTCGAGACGGGTGAGGTCGACCCGGCCGGAGGGGGGGATGCCCGCGGCGATGTCGGCGGCCTGCTGGCCGAGGATCAGGCCGACGAGAACGCCGTGGG
>SKOX01000138.1 GCA_007119835.1 Paracoccaceae bacterium | reverse complement strand
GCTCGCCCCAGGCGCCGGTGGCGGCGACGGCCTCGAGACGGGCGTGCTCCGCGATCAGGGCGCGGTATTCGGCCGCGGCCGGCTCGAGGCCGGCGATCGCCTCGGCGGCGGGCTCGGCTGCGAGCCGGGCGAGGAGCGCCGCGTCGGAGGGCCGCTCGGGCTTGAGATTGATCTCGCCGTCGACGCGGGAGGGCACGAGGACGCCGCCCGTCATGTCGCGGGCGTAGGCGAGGAAGGCGCGGGTCGCGGCGATCTCCGCCTCGCCGACATCCCCCGCCTCGAGCGCCCGCGCGACCTCTTCGGCGCGGTAGCGCGAGGCGGGAAGGCCGTGGCTGTCCGCCTCCCCGAGTGCGCCGAGGAGCGCCACGGCGCGGCTCGGACCGGCCGTCCAGTAGGCCGCGAAGCCTCGGTCCGCGTAGAAGTCCGCGACCGCCGCGCGCTCCGCCTCGGGCAGGGCTTCGAGCGCGGCCTCGATCGTGGCGCGCTCGGCCGCGAGGCCCGCCACCGCCTCGATCACCGCGTCGAACTCCGCCTGCGCCGCATCCTGCGGCGCGGCCTGCGCCGCGCCCGCCGTCCATCCCAGCGCCGCAAGGAGCGCAAGTCCAGTCACCGTGCTGCGTATCACTGCTGCCTCATGTCGTGTTTTGCTTTGCCGGCACCATAGCCCAGTTCGCCCCCGTCTGGCCAGCTTGCGCGCGGGCCGCAACCAACGCCCGCCACCGGTGAGCGATGCTCGACCGGCACAGATCGGCAAAAATCCGCCGATGGCGGCGGCAGCCATGCCGTTTTTTGTAGGCATTAACCCTCTTGCATGGCAGCCTGATAAACAGGGCACGGGCTTAAGACCTACACAAAAGCGCCCATGGGCAGAATGACGAGGCAGTGACACATGAGCAGGGACGACTTCAACGCTTCCCGGCGTAGCTTTCTGGGCGTTCTCGCGGGCGCGTGCGCCGTCGCGGCGGCACCGGTTTACGCGAACACGCCAGGATTCTTGCGCGGCGCCGGCAACGTGCGCCGCATCCGGATGCGCAACGCGCGCACGGGCGAGGCGCTCGACACGGTCTATTTCGCGGACGGGCGCTACATCCCCGAGGCGATGACCGAGATCAGCTTCTTCATGCGCGACTGGCGGCAGAACGTGGTGCGCCAGTACCATCCGACCAACGTCGACATCATGGCGACGACGCAGAGGATGCTCGACACCACCGAGCCCTATCTGGTGATCTCGGGCTATCGCACGCCCCAGACCAACCGGATGCTCCGGGGTGCGGCGCGCGAGAGCTACCACATGCGGGCCATGGCGGCGGACGTGCGGATGCAGAGCCGGAGCGTCAGCCAGGTCGCCCGCGCGGCGGTCGCCTGTCGGGCAGGCGGCGTCGGCACCTACACGCGGTCGAACTTCGTCCACATGGATTGCGGGCCCGTCAGGACCTGGGGTCGCTGAGCCGGCCGGTGCGGTCGCGAGACGAGGCCGCACCCCTTCCCGTGTCCGCGACAACCTGAGGCCGGGCCGCCGAACGGCAGCCGGCCTGGTCGCCTGCCCGCTCAGGCGCGGATCGCGCCGTCGCCCTCGACCAGGTACTTGAAGCTCGTCAGCTGCTCGGCGCCCACGGGGCCGCGGGCGTGAAGCTTGCCGGTGGCGATGCCGATCTCCGCGCCCATGCCGAACTCGCCGCCGTCGGCGAACTGAGTCGAGGCATTGCGCATCAGGATGGCGCTGTCGAGACGCGAGAAGAAGTGCGCGGCCGCGGCATCGTCCTCGGTGATGATCGCGTCGGTGTGGTTCGAGCCGTAGCGGCGGATGTGGGCGATCGCCGCGTCGATGCCGTCGACGACGCGCGCGGCCACGATCATGTCGAGGAATTCGCGGCCCCAGTCCTCCTCGCCCGCGGGGATCACGCCGGGCAGCGCCTGCAGGGTGTCGCAGCCCCTGACCTCGACGCCGGCCTCGACCAGCTCGGCGAGGAAGGGCGCGCCGGCGGCGTCGAAGAAGCCGCGGTCGACCAGGATGCACTCCACGGCGCCGCAGATGCCGGGTCGGCGGGTCTTGGCGTTCAGGATGACGCGGTGCGCCTTGAGCAGATCGGCGTCGCGGTCGACATAGATGTGCACGATGCCCTCGAGATGGGCGAACACCGGCACCCGCGCCTCCGCCTGGACGCGGGCGACGAGGCCCTTGCCGCCGCGCGGCACGATGACGTCGATGTGGTCGGTCATCGTCAGCATCGAGCCGACCGCCGCCCGGTCGCGCACGGGCACGAGCTGGATCGCGGCGGCGGGCAGGCCGGCGGCGCCGAGGCCCGCCGCGAGGCAGCCATGGATCGCTTGGGCCGAGTGGTGGCTTTCCGAGCCGCCGCGCAGGATCGCGGCGTTGCCGGCCTTGAGGCAGAGCGCGCCGGCATCGGCGGTGACATTGGGGCGGCTCTCGTAGATCACCCCGATCACGCCGATCGGCGTGCGGACCCGGCGGATGTGCAGGCCGTTCGGCCGCCGCCAGTCGGCGAGGACCGTGCCGACCGGGTCGTCCTGCGTCGCCACGGCGCGCAGGCCGTCGGCCATTGCGCGGATACGCTCCTCGTCGAGGCGGAGACGGTCGAGCATGGCGGGCGACAGGCCCTTGTCGCGGCCGTAGTCCATGTCGCGGGCATTCTCGGCGGCGATCGCGTCGCGGGCCGCCCAGATCGCGTCGGCGGCGGCGCGGAGCGCGGTGTCCTTCTGCTCGGAGGACGCGGTGGCAAGCTCGGCCGCTGCGGCGCGCGCCCGGGTTCCGATCTCGCGCATGATCTGGTCGATCCCGGGGGGTGCGTCCATCTCCCCCTCCTCCCTGCCTTCAGAGCGCCATGTCGTCGCGATGCACCAGCGCGGCGCGGCCCGGGTAGCCGAGCAGCGCCGCGATCCGGTCCGAGCGGTGGCCCATGATCGTGCGGGCCTCGTCGGCATCGTAGCCGGCCAGCGCGCGGGCGACCACCCGGCCGTCCGCGTCGGTGATGTCGACCGGATCGCCGCGGCCGAAGCGGCCTTCGACGGCGGTGACGCCGGCGGGCAGCAGCGAGCCGCCCCGCCCGAT
>SKOX01000181.1 GCA_007119835.1 Paracoccaceae bacterium | reverse complement strand
GGAACCGCACCCGCGCGGCGCGCGGCCGGCGCCGGCAAGGCGCCCGGCGGAACCCGCCGCCCGACCCGGAAGCGGCCGGTCAGATCTTGAGGTGACCGGCGCTTTCCCGACCGTCGCGGCCGGGGACGAGCTCGTACTCGATCGGCTGGTTGTCGGCCAGCGTCTCGAGTCCCGCGTTTCTGACCGCGGTGATGTGCACGAAGATGTCCTTGCCCCCGTTGTCGGGGCGGATGAAGCCGTAGCCCTTCTCCGTGTTGAACCACTTCACGATGCCCTTCGGCATGTGCCGACCCCCTCTTGCGATCGGGAGAACAAGCGCCCCGATCCTCCGCGCCGTCGCATCCTCTCGACCGGCACGCGCATCGGCAGTGGTAGGCGGAGACGTGACAGGGGCGGAAGCTACAGCGAATCACCCCAAGAAAAAAGCTTCTTGTTCAGCTGGAGAAGGAGAGCAGCGGATAGCAACACGAGGCGGCGCAATTCTGCCTCCCCTGAGGCAACGCTTGCTTGCCCATATCGTCGGCGGAGACGTCTTGCACCCGGGCGAGGCGGCTCTGCCGACGCTCGGATCAAGGCTTCGGGCGCGATTGCAACGCTTCCCGCCGGCCTGCCCGCGCCGACCTTAGGGCCTACTAGGCACGCGCGGCGCTCCACCCTATCTTGAAGGCGTCGCGCCGGCGGAAGGGACGCCCATGGGAAGCAGAGGCCTGCAGCTGATCGCCTACGTCGTTCTGGCGGCGATCCTGCTTGCCAGCGGCTTCGGCGCGCTCGGGCCGGCGGGCCTCGGCTGATGGCACGGCGCTACGGCGGTCGTTTCTCGCCACAGGGCCCGGGCAAGCCGAACCAGCCTGCGCCGCCGGCCGTGCCGTTCGCCAACCGGCGCGCGAAGCGGACGTCCCTGCGCGCCCGGCTGCTCTACCTCTTCCCGATCCCGCTGTTCTTCGCCGGCCTCGGCGCGACGATGCGTGGCAGCCCGATCGAGGCGGCGGTCGAGCTCGGCGGCTTCGCCGGCCTCATGCTCGCCGCGTGGCTGACCAACGAGGGGATCAAGGCCGAGGGCGCCTTCGAGGCCCGCACCGTGGCCAAGCCCCCCGCCGTCCCGCGCAAGCTCCTCGGCACCGCGCTGATCGCCGTGAGCGTCTTCGGCGTCGGACTGCTCAGCCTTGGTCAGGGCTTCGTCGGCGCGCTGGTGTTCGGCGCGATGGCCGCCGCCGCCCATGTCGTCGCCTTCGGCCCCGACCCGCTCAAGGCCAAGGGCGTCGCCGGCGACGACCTGACCACCGAGCGCGTGGCGCGCGCCATCGACGAGGCCGAAACCGTGGTGCGCGACACCATGGAAGCCGCCCGCCGGATCGGCGACCGCCGGCTCGAGGGCCGGATCGAGCGGCTCGCCGACCAGGCCCGCGAGGTTTTCCGCGCCATCGAGCGCGACCCCCGCGACCTCACCCGCGCCCGCCGCTTCCTCAGCGTCTACCTGGTCGGACTGCGCGACGCGACGGCCAAGTTCGCCGAATACTACGGCCGCACCCGTGACGACGAGGCGCGCGCCAAGTACGAGGCGCTCCTCGCCGACCTCGAGACCAGCTTCGGGGCCAAGCGCGCGGCGCTCCTCGAAGACCGCAGCGGCGATCTCGAGATCGAGATCGAGGTGCTGCGCGAACGCCTGCAGCAGGACGGGCTCGTCGCCCGCTGACACGGAACCGACAGAAGGAACGAGAGACATGGCCGAGAACGTGCGGGCAGAGGCTGAGGAGAGCCTGAAGGAGGTGGAGGCGGTCACCAGCCACCTCCTGCCGGAGCCGAAGAACGACCTCGTCCCCTCGCCGACCGATCCGACGGTCCAGGCCGAGATCGAGAAGCGCAAGGCCGAGATCGACCTCTCATCCTCCCAGTCGATCATCCGCTTCGGCTCCAAGGCCCAGACCGAACTGCAGGCGATCAGCCAGGACATGCTCTCGGGCGTCCGCAGCAAGGACGTCGGCCCCGCCGGCGACAGCTTGCGCTCCCTCGTCGGCTCGATCCGCGGCTTCTCGGTCAAGGAGCTCGACCCCAACCGCAAGCCCTCGATCTGGGAGCGCCTGATGGGCCGCGCCAAGCCCATGCAGGAATTCCTGGCGCGCTACGAGGAGGTGCAGGGCCAGATCGACCGCATCACCGGCCAGCTCCTCACCCACGAGCACACGCTCCTGAAGGACATCAAGGCCCTCGACCGGCTCTACGAGAAGACCCTCGACTTCTACGACGAGCTCGCCCTTTACATCGCCGCCGGCGAGGCCAAGCTCGCCGATCTCGACGCGAACGACATCCCCGCCAAGGAAGCCGCCGTCCAGAACGCCCCCGAGGACCAGGCGGTGATCCGCGCCCAGGAGCTGCGCGACCTGCGCGCCGCCCGCGACGACCTCGAGCGCCGGGTCCATGACCTCAAGCTCACCCGCCAGGTCACCATGCAGTCGCTCCCGTCGATCCGCCTTGTCCAGGAGAACGACAAGTCCCTGGTGACCAAGATCAACTCGACCCTCGTCAACACGGTGCCGCTGTGGGAGACGCAGCTCGCCCAGGCGGTGACCATCCACCGCTCGCGCGAGGCGGCGGGCGTCGTGCGCGAGGCCTCGGACCTGACCAACGAGCTGCTCACCCGCAACGCCGAGAACCTGCGCACCGCCAACAAGGAGATCCGCACCGAGATGGAGCGCGGCGTCTTCGACATCCAGGCGATCGAGCGCGCCAACGCCGACCTGGTCGCCACCATCCAGGAGAGCCTGCAGATCGCCGACGAGGGCAAGTCCAAGCGCGCCGAGGCCGAGAAGAGCCTCCTGCGCATGGAGGAGGAGCTCAAGCAGACCCTCGCCTCGGCCCGCGCCCGCGAGACCGGCCTCGGCGACACGATGGCAGGGTCGGCCCGGGCGTGAGCTGGCCGGCGGACCGGAGCGCGCGCGCAGATCAGTTTACCAGGTAACACGGCAGCTTGCCCATGATTGCACATCCCAGCCCGAGCGCGCACCGCTCGCCCCGCCCGGCGGCGCTCTTGCGCCTCGCGGCCCTGGCCGCCCTCGTCGCCCTGCCCGCCTGCGACCTGC
>SKOX01000166.1 GCA_007119835.1 Paracoccaceae bacterium | reverse complement strand
GACGTCGCGCACCCCCGAGGCGGCCGCGGTGACGACGAGGAAGGCGTCGCGGGCGAGGCGGGTGACCGTGAGGTCCGCCTCGATGCCGCCGTGGCGGTTCAGCCACTGCGTGTAGACGATGCGCCCGTCTCGCACGGCGACGTCGTTTGCCGCGATGCGCTGGAGCACGGCCTCGGCGTCGGGACCCTGCACGAGAAACTTGGCGAAGGACGAGAGATCGAAGAGCCCCGCGCGCTCGCGCACGGCGAGATGCTCGGCGCGGGCGTAGCCGAACCAGTTCTGCCGCTTCCATGAATAGCGGTACTCGGCCTTCTCGCCGCGGGCCCGCGCGTCCGCGGGCAGGAACCAGTTCGGGCGCTCCCAGCCCGCCACCTCGCCGAAGCAGGCGCCGCGGGCGGCAAGCCGGTCGTGCAGGGGCGAGCGGCGGAGACCGCGGGCAGAAGCGTACTGGCGGTGCGGGAAATGGTCGGCATAAAGCAGGCCGAGCGACTCGCTGACGCGGGCGCGCAGGTATGCCGGGTTGTTCTGGCACGGATGCATCCGGCGAATGTCCACGTCCCAGAGGTCGAAGGGCGGCTCGCCCGCGTCCATCCATTCGGCGAGGGCCTTGCCGGCGCCGCCGGCCGACTGGATCCCGATGGAGTTGAAGCCCGCTGCCACCCAGACGTTGTCGCGCTCGGGCGCGGGCCCGAGGAGGTAGCGCACGTCCGGCGTGAAGCTCTCGGGGCCGTTGAAGAAGGTGTGGATGCCGGTGCGCTCGAGGACGGGCACGCGGAAGACGGCGCGCTCGAGGATCGGGGCGAAATGGTCGATGTCCTCGGGGAGCTGGTCGAAGGCGAAATCCTCGGGGATGCCGGCCATGCCCCAGGGCTTTGCCTGCGGCTCGAAGGCGCCGACGAGAAGCTTGCCCGCGTCCTCCTTGTAGTAGGTGCATTCGTCGGGCACGCGCAGCACCGGCAGATCCGCCGGCAGGCCGGCGATCTGCTCGGTCACGACGTAGAAATGCTCGCAGGCATGCAGCGGCACGGCCGTGCCCGCCAACAGGCCGACGTCGCGCGCCCACATCCCGGCGCAGTTGACGACGTGCTCGCAGGCGATGGTGCCGAGGGGCGTCTCCACCGCGGTGGCGCGGCGGCCATCGGTGCGGATGCCGGTGACCTTGACGCCCTCGACGATGCGCGCGCCGTGCTGGCGGGCGCCCCGGGCCAGCGCCTGGGTGATGTTCGCGGGGTCCGCCTGGCCGTCGGTCGGGATGAAGACGCCGCCGACCACGCCCTCGGGGTTGAGGAGCGGGTGGCGGGCCGCGGCCTCCTCGGCGGAGAGGACGGCGACCTCGAGGCCGAAGGCGCGCGCCATCGCCGCGCCGCGGCGCAGCTCCTCGAGGCGCTCGCCGGTCAGCGCGACGCTGAGCGAGCCGTTCTGCTTCAGCCCGGTGGCGATGCCGGTCTCCGCCTCGAGCCCGGCGTAGAGCTTCTGGGTGTACCGGGCGAGGCGGGTCAGGTTCTGGGTGGCCCGCAGCTGTCCGATCAAGCCCGCGGCATGCCAGGTGGTGCCGCAGGCGAGCTGCCTGCGCTCGAGCAGGACGACGTCGCGCCAGCCGAGCCGGGCGAGGTGATAGGCGACCGAGCAGCCGACGACGCCGCCGCCGATGATGACGGCCCGGGCATGAGTGGGAAGATCGGTCATCGCGGCTACTCCCTGGTGATGACGGGCGGGTTCGGACACTGGCTCAGACACGGGGCGGCGGCGCGGCCGGCGCCGCGACGGGGCGGCGCCAGTAGGACAGGATGGCGCCTGAAATGATGAGTGCGGCACTGGCGGCGAGCGCCGGGCCGAGACGCTCGCCCAAGACCGCTGCGCTCAGGAGCACGCCGAAGACGGGCGAGAGCAGCAGGACCTGGCTCGCGGTGGCGACCGGCACCCGGTCGAGTGCGCGCGCCCAGCACCAGAAGCCGAGAATGCTCGGAACCACGGCGTTCCACAGGGCATCATGCGCCGCTCGGCGCCGGCGGCCGTGAGGATCGGGCCAAGGATCGCGAGGCGGGCGGGCATGGTTCGGGGCTTGTCCCGCAGCATTCCCGACGACCACAGACCGGCCCCCGCAAGAAGGGCATCGGATGTGGGGGGCGGAAGAACAGGACATGCTTGGAGGCTCCTTGACACCGGGGTCGTGCTGCGATGCAGGCGCGCCGGCAGATAGTGACGCGTCGGCCGTCGCGCGGGAAGAGGGCCTGCGGCTCAGTCCGCGACGGGGACTTTTGCTTGATCTGCCGCGTCTCTTCCCTCTATCGCAGCCTATCGGGTGCCCGCTCGGGCGCCAGATGCTTGAGGGTAAGATCGCCGCCCGAGGTGCGTCCCCGCGGCCGAGCAGGAAAGGCAGTGCATGAGCGACAAGACCGGGACACGGAAGACGTCAGGCGGTATCCGCGCCGGGCGCGGGCGCGCCGGCACGATCGGCGGCGCCGCCAAGCCCGCGGGGCCGCAGGGCAAGAGCCGCAGCGGCTTGGCCGAACGCAAGTCCGCGCCTCTGCAGGGCGCATCGGAGGATGGCGTCGCGGCCACCGACATGTCCGGGCCCTTGGCCGAAGCGACACCCTTCGCCGCCAGCGACGCCCCGGAGGCTGGTCCGGACGAGGCCGACGGCGCACCCGGAAGCGACAGAGAGGCCCGCGCGCCGGACGCATCCGCGAGTGATACGGACACCCCCGGCACACCCTCCGGCCGGTCGCCCCACTCCGGCGCGCCCGGACAGCCGCCCGCCGAGGAGCCAGGCGAAGCCGCCGCAATCTCCGGTGAGGCGACCGAAGGCGCGACGGAAGGATCAAGGAACGCGGTTTCCGAACAGGCTCCTCCGTCGGCGAGCGCCGATACGGAGGCCCGCTCCGGCCCTGCTTTGGCTGAAGAGGCCGCAGCACCGCTCCTCCCTGCGGACGCGGAGGCCGCCTCCGGGCCGGTCGGCGGGCAGGCTCCGGGGCGCGGGACGCGCGCGAAGAAGCCGGCGGCGACGCGTGACACTGCGCCGCCCCCCGCCAAGACCCGTCGGCGCACCCGGGCCGATGCGGCCTCGCCGCAGGCTGCGGG
>SKOX01000442.1 GCA_007119835.1 Paracoccaceae bacterium | reverse complement strand
CGAGATCGAGCCGAAGTGGCAGCGCGCCTGGGACGAGGCCGGCGTCTTCCGCGCCCGCCGCGATCCGTCCCGGCCGAAATACTACGTGCTCGAGATGTTCCCCTATCCCTCGGGCCGCATCCACATCGGGCACACGCGCAACTACACGATGGGCGACGTCATCGCCCGCTACAAGCTCAGCAAAGGCTTCAACGTGCTGCATCCGATGGGCTTCGACGCCTTCGGCATGCCGGCGGAGAACGCCGCGATCGAGAAGGGCGTGCATCCCGGCACCTGGACCTACGAGAACATCCGGGTGATGCGCGAGCAGATGAAGCCGATGGGCTTCTCGATCGACTGGAGCCGGGAGTTCGCGACCTGCGACGTCGAGTATTACGCGCACCAGCAGGCGCTCTTCCTCGACATGCTGGCGGCGGGCCTCGTCTACCGCAAGGCCGCGATCGTGAACTGGGACCCGGTCGACATGACGGTGCTCGCCAACGAGCAGGTGATCGACGGCCGCGGCTGGCGCTCGGGCGCGGAGGTCGAGCAACGCGAGCTCGTCCAGTGGTTCTTCCGCATCTCGGACATGGCCGAGGAGCTGCTCGCCGCCATCGACGGCCTCGACAAGTGGCCCGAGAAGGTCCGCGCCATGCAGCGCAACTGGATCGGGCGCTCCGAGGGCCTGCAGTTCCGCTTCGAGACGCTGGGCGCGCCGCCGGGCCACGAGACGCTCGAGGTCTACACCACGCGGCCCGACACCCTGTTCGGCGCGAGCTTCGCGGCGATCGCCGCCGACCACCCGCTCGCCCGCGCGCTGGAGGACGACCCGGCCGTCGCCGCCTTCACCGCCGAATGCCGCCGCATGGGCACCTCCGAGGAGGCCCGCGAGACCGCGGAGAAGAAGGGCTTCGATACCGGCATCCGCGTCCGCCACCCCTTCGACCCGTCGTGGGAGCTGCCGGTCTACATCGCCAACTTCATCCTTATGGACTACGGCACCGGCGCGATCTTCGGCTGCCCGGCCCACGACCAGCGCGACCTCGACTTCGCCCGCGCCTACGGCCTTCCCGTCGTGCCCGTGGTCAGCCCGGCGGGCGAGGACTTCTCCGTGGACGCGGAGGCCTACGTCGGCCCGGGACGGCTGATCAACTCGCGCTTCCTCGACGGGATGGAGGTGGCGCAGGCGATCCGCGAGGTCATCCGCCGCGCCGAGGACGGCGGCTGGGGCACCGGCGTCGTGCGCTACCGCCTGCGCGACTGGGGCATCTCGCGGCAGCGCTACTGGGGCTGCCCGATCCCGGTGGTGCACTGCCCGGCCTGCGGCGTCGTGCCGGAGAAGAAGGAGAACCTCCCCGTCCGCCTGCCCGAGGACGTCTCCTTCGACAAGCCCGGCAACCCCCTCGACCACCACCCCACCTGGTCGCGCACCACCTGCCCGCGCTGCGGCTCGCACGCCCGGCGCGAGACCGACACGATGGACACCTTCGTCGATTCGTCGTGGTACTTCGCGCGCTTCACGTCGCCGCACGCGCCGACGCCGACCGACCCCGACGAGGCCGCCTACTGGATGAACGTCGACCAGTATATCGGCGGCGTCGAGCACGCGATCCTGCACTTGCTCTACTCGCGCTTCTTCGCCCGCGCGATGCACCGCACCGGCCACCTGCCGGAGACCGCGATCGAGCCCTTCGACGCGCTCTTCACCCAGGGCATGGTGGTGCACGAGACCTACGCCACCCGCACGCCCGAGGGTCGCACGCTCTGGCACCTGCCGGGAGACGTGGTGCGCGACGAGGCAGGCGCGCGGCTCGCGGAAGGGACGCTCGTGGAGATCGGCTCGCCGATCAAGATGTCGAAGTCCAAGAAGAACGTCGTCGATCCCGAGCCGATCATCGCCCGCTTCGGAGCCGACACCGCCCGGTGGTTCGTCATGTCCGACTCGCCGCCCGAGCGGGACGTGGAGTGGACCGCCGCGGGCGCGGAGGCCGCGCACCGCCACCTCGGCCGCGTCTGGCGTCTTGCCCGCGACATCGCGTCCGAGACGGCGGCGGGCGCCCGCAGCGCCGACGATCCCGGGCAGCGCCCGGGTGAGGAGGCGCTGGCCCTCCTCAAGGCCGCGCACCGCGCCATCCGCGACGTGACCGAAGGCATCGAGGGCTTTGCCTTCAACAAGGCGGTCGCCGGCCTCTACGCCTTCACCAACATTCTCGCGCGAGCCCCGGCCGGGCCCGAGACCGCGGCGGCCCGCCGCTTCGCCGCCCGCACGCTGGCGCAGCTCATGCAGCCGATGACCCCGCACCTTGCCGAGGAGGCCTGGGCGATGCTGGGCGGCGAGGGCCTCTGCGTCTCCGCCCCCTGGCCCGAGGCCGATCCGCACATGCTCGCCGAGGAGAGCGTCACCCTGCCCGTGCAGGTCAACGGCAAGCGGCGCGCCGAGATCGTCGTGCCCCGGGGCGCCGACCGCGCCGCCGTCGAGGCCGCGGTTCTCGCGGATGCAGGCGTGCAGCGGGCGCTCGGCGGCGGCAGCCCGCGCAAGGTCATCGTCGTGCCCGACCGCATCGTCAACCTCGTGCTCTGACGGCGCTTCCGGCGATGCCCGACGCGTCCGGACCACGCGCATGCCCCCGCCGCCGCTTCCTGCGCGGCGGCGCCGCGCTTGGGTTCGCAACGCTTGCCGGCGCCTGCGGGTTCGAGCCGCTGCACGCGCCCGGAGGCCCCGCCGCGGCGACGCGCGGCCGCATCGCGGTCGATGCCGTTCCCGGCGCCCCAGGCTTCGCGCTCCGCGAGCGGCTCGTCGAGCGGCTGGGGCCCGCCGAAGCGCCCACCCACCGCCTGGGCGTCGATCTCGACCTGCGCGAGGAGGGCGCCGCGATCACCCGCGACGCCATCACGACGCGCTACATCGTCATCGGCACCGCCACCTTCAGCCTCGTGCCGCTCGGCGCCAGTGAGCCGCTGCTCGTCGAGAGCGTCAGCGTCCAGTCCGGCTACAGCACCCCCGAGGCCGAGACCGCATCGGCCTTCGCCGCACGCGCCGCCGCGCTCGCGGCCCAGGAACGGGTCGCCCGGACGCTGGCCGACCGCATCGCGCTCAGGCTCGCGCTG
>SKOX01000285.1 GCA_007119835.1 Paracoccaceae bacterium | reverse complement strand
CGCTTCCGGCCGGGCCGCGCTCGCATCGCGCGAGGGCGATCGGCTCGCCCCGCGGGCCGCTATGACGGCGGCCAGCGGTTCGGCTACTCGGCGGCCACGGCCTTCTCGGGCTTCTCGACGCGGACGGCGGCGTACTTGAACTCGGGGATCTTGCCGAAGGGGTCGAGCTGCGGGTTGGTCAGGATGTTGGCCGCCGCCTCGACGAAGGCGAAGGGCACGAAGACCATCTCCTCGGACACGGCGCGGTCGGCGCGGGCGGTCAGCGTGATGCTGCCGCGCCGCGTTGTCAGGCGCACCGCCCCGCCCGGCGCCACGCCGAGCTTGCGCAGGGTGCGCGGGTTGAGCGAGGCCACCGCCTCGGGCTCCAGGGCGTCGAGGACGCTGGCGCGGCGGGTCATCGAGCCGGTGTGCCAGTGCTCGAGCTGGCGGCCGGTGATGAGCACGAACGGGTAGGTCGCGTCGGGCGCCTCTGCGGGGGGCGTGACGGATGCGGGCGTGAAGCGGGCCCGGCCGCCCGCGCGCGGGAAGCCGTCGCCGAACACCACCGGCTGGCCGGGGTCGTCGTCGGCGAGCGAGGGATAGGTGACCGCGCCCTCCGCCTCGAGCCGCTCCCAGGTGATGTGGTCGAGCGAGCGCATGGACAACTTCATCTCGGCAAAGACCTCGCGCGGGTGGGTGTAGTCCCAGGCAAGGCCGAGGCGGCGGGCAAGGTCGACGGTGATCGCCCAGTCCTCGCGCGCCTCGCCGGGGCAGGCGAGCGCCTTGCGGCCCATCTGGACCTGGCGGTTGGTGTTGGTGACGGTGCCGGTCTTCTCGGGCCAGGCCGAGGCCGGCAGGATGACGTCGGCATAGTTCGCGGTCTCGGTCAGGAAGACGTCCTGGACAACGAGATGGTCGAGCTTCTCCAGCGCCTCGCGCGCGTGGTCGACGTCGGGGTCGGACATCGCGGGGTTCTCGCCCATGACATACATGCCGCGGATCTCGCGGCGGGCGATTGCGTCGATGATCTCGACGACGGTGAGGCCGGGCTGAGGCGAGATCTCGGTACCCTGCCAGATGTCGCGGAACAGGTCGCGGACGGCGGCCTGCTCGACGGGGAGGTAGTCGGGCATCACCATCGGGATGAGGCCGGCGTCCGACGCGCCCTGGACGTTGTTCTGGCCGCGCAGCGGGTGGAGGCCGGTGCCGGGACGGCCGACCTGGCCGCACAGCAGCGCGAGCGAGATCAGGCAGCGCGAGTTGTCGGTGCCGTGGATGTGCTGGGAGACGCCCATGCCCCAGAAGATCATCGCCGCCCGGGCGCCGGCGAAGGTGCGGGCGACGTCGCGGATCATCTCGGCGTAGATGCCGCAGACCGGGGCCATCTTCTCCGGCGTGAAGCCGCGGACGTGCTCGACAAAGGCGTCGAAGCCCTCGGTGAAGCCGTCGATGTACTGGCGGTCGTAGAGCCGCTCCTCGACGATGACGTTCATGATGGCGTTCAGGAGCGCCACGTCGGTGCCGGGGCGGAACTGCAGCATGTGGCTGGCGTAGCGGCGCAGGCCGACGCCGCGCGGATCGATGACGATGAGCTTGCCGCCGCGCTTGGTGAACTGCTTGAAATAGGTCGCGGCGACCGGGTGGTTCTCGACCGGGTTGGCGCCGATGATGACGGCGACCTCGGCGTTCTCGATCTCGTTGAAGGTGGCGGTGACGGCGGCCGAGCCGACGTTCTCCATCAGGGCGGCAACCGAGGAGGCGTGGCAGAGGCGGGTGCAGTGGTCGATGTTGTTGTGGCCGAAGGCCTGGCGGATCAGCTTCTGGAAGAGGTAGGCCTCCTCGTTCGAGCATTTCGCCGAGCCGAAGCCGGCGACGGCCTGGCCGCCACGGGCGGCGCGGAGGTCGAGGAAGCCTGACGCCGCACGGTCGAGGGCCTCGTCCCAGCTCGCCTCGCGGAAGTGGGTCCAGGGGTTGGCGGGGTCGACGTTGAGGCCCTTGGCAGGGGCGTCGTCGCGCCGGATCAGCGGCTTGGTCAGCCGGTGGGGGTGGGCGACGTAGTCGAAGCCGAAGCGGCCCTTGACGCAGAGGCGGTTCTGGTTGGCCGGGCCCGGCGCGCCGTCGACCCAGGCGATGCTGTCGCCGCGGATGTTGAAGTCGAGCTGGCAGCCGACGCCGCAATAGGGGCAGACCGAGCGGACCGTGCGGTCGACCTCGGCGCTGTCGCCGTGCTGGGCGTCGTCCATGATGCTGGCGGGCATCAGCGCGCCGGTCGGGCAGGCCTCGACGCACTCGCCGCAGGCGACGCAGGTCGACGCGCCCATCGGGTCGTCGAAGTCGAAGACGATCTTCTCGCTGAGAGAGCGCCCGGCCATGCCGATCACGTCGTTGACCTGGACCTCGCGGCAGGCGCGGACGCAGAGGTTGCAGTGGATGCAGGCGTCGAGGTTGACGCGCATCGCGACGTGGCTGGCGTCGAGGAGGGGGATCTCCTGCTGCGGCCGGGCGGGGAAGCGGCTGGTGGCGACGGCCTGCTGGTCGGCCATGTCCCAGAGGTGGCTGGAGCGGTCGCGGGCGTCGTCGCGCGCCGGCTGGTCGGCGAGGAGGAGCTCCATGACCATGCGGCGGGCTTTGTCGGCGCGCTCGGTGGCGGTGTGGACGGTCATGCCCTGGGTCGGCGTGCGGATGCAGGAGGCGGCCAGCACGCGCTCGCCGTCGATCTCGACCATGCAGGCGCGGCAGTTGCCGTCGGGGCGGTAGCCGGGCGCGTCCTTGTGGCAAAGGTGGGGAATGCGGGTGCCCTCGCGCTTCGCCACCTGCCAGATCGTCTCGCCGGGGCCGGCGGTGACCTCGCGCCCGTCGAGGGTGAAGGTGATGGTCGGGTCTCGGGCGGGCATGGGCGCAGGCTCCTTCGGGCAGGCTGTGCGCCGAGCTTACGCCCGGCGGTGGGCAAGGTGAACCGGGCGCTCACGCCGGCGTGAGCCGGAGCGGCCCGTCAGGCGACGGGCTCGTTCTGGGGCATCCGGCGGTAGACGAAGTCGGGCGGCGTGGCCTCGGCGTCGGCTTCGGCCTCCGCGACCAGGGCGGCGTGATGCGGCGACTTCGAGCAGACCGG
>SKOX01000381.1 GCA_007119835.1 Paracoccaceae bacterium | reverse complement strand
GCATAGCGCGCCGCCCGCGCCGAAAGCGCCGCGATCGTGCCGCGGTCGACATACTGCGCCTCCACCGAGGCGGAGACGCCGCGGGCGCCGAGCTTCTCGAGCAGCGCCTCGCCCTGCCCCTGCGCCGCTTCCTGGCCCTCGCGGATCTCGCCCGCCCAGATGTCGTTCGAGACGATCCCGTAGGGCGAGGACGGCGGCGGCGGGGCGACGCCGACGACGAGCAGGTGCAGGTGCGCGCCGAGCGCGTCCGCGATCGCCGCCGCGCGGTCGACCGCCGCACCTCCCGCCGAGCCGGAGGCGACGGCCATCATCACGGTCTTGAACGACATCCCTGTTACATCCTCCGCATTGTCCGGCCGCCGAAGCCGGGCGGCAGCTTAGGCGTCGCATGTCCCGTCGCCATGCGCTAGATCAAACGGGCGCCGCCAACACGGGCGGCATCGACCATGCGCCGCCGGCACGGGCGGCATCGAACAGGCGCCGCCGACACGGGCGGCATCAACCAGGCGCCGCCGGCACGGGCGGCGGCGGCGACCGGAGGAGGACCCATGGCACTGGAGGAGTTCAAGGCGCGCATCGCGCTCCTGCTCGACGAGATGTACGAGCGGCCGGAGGACCGGCACGAGCTGCAGGAGCGCGTGCGCGAGCAAATCGAGGGCCTCAAGGGCATGGGCATGCCGCTGCCCCAGGATCTCGTCGATCTCGAGCGCGCCCTCGAGGAGGATCTCGAGCTTCCCCGCGGCGCCCGCCGCAACCAGCCCACGTCCGACGAGGAAACCCCGCCGCAGGGCTGAGCGTCAGCGCCCGGCCCGACCCGCGCGGCGCGTCAGTGCGCCCGCGAGCACGGCGCCGGCATTGGCGATCACCAGCAGCGCCGCCGCGACCACGACGATGCTCGGCCCGGTCGGCGTGTCGAGATGCCACGAGGCGGCGAGCCCGGCCAGGGCGGCCACCGCCCCGACGGCGATCGCCAGGACGGCCATGCCCTCGGGCGTTCGGGCCACCGCCCGCGCCGCCGCCGCCGGAATGATCAGCATCGCGGTAATCAGCAGCACGCCCACGACCTTGAGCGCCACCGCGACCAGAACCGCGAGCGCGAGCGTCAGCGCGAGCCGCTCCCGGCCCGGGTCGACCCCCGACGCCGTGGCGAGATCGGCGTTCAGCGTGGACAGCAGCAGCGCGTCCCAGCGCCACGCGATCAGCGCCGTGATCGCGACCGCTCCACCGTAGATGACGAGGAGATCGCCCCGCCCCACCGCCAGGATGTCGCCGAACAGGTAGGCGGTCAGGTCGATCCGCACGCCGACGAGGAAGCTGACGGAAACGAGCCCGGTCGCCAGCGCCGCATGCGAGGCGACGCCGAGCATCGTGTCCATGGCGTAGGTCCGCCCGGTCGCCGCCGAGACCGTCAGCGCCATGGCGAGCGCCGCGAGCGTCACCCCGGCCGCGACCGGCAGTTCGGTCGCGAGGGCGAGCGCCACGCCGAGCAGCGCCGCGTGCGCGGTCGCGTCGCCGAAATAGGCCATCCGCCGCCACACCACGAAGCAGCCGAGCGGCCCGGCCGCCAGCGCGACGCCGACGCCCGCAAAGGCCGCCCGCCAGATGAAGCTGTCGAGGAGCGTCACCCGGCGCGGCGCCCCCCGGCCGCGTCGCCTTCGCACCCCTCGCCGCCCGCGCACGCCTCGCCGTGGACGTGGTCGTGCTCGTGCCGGTAGAGCGCGAACGCCCCCCGCGTGCCGAGGCCGAAGAGCGCGCGGTATTCCGGCGCGGCCGAGACGACCACGGGCGGCCCCTCGCAGCAGACATGCCCGTTGAGGCACACCACCCGGTCGGAGGCCGCCATCACCACGTGCAGGTCGTGGCCGACCATGACCACGCCGCAGCCGAGCTCGCGCCGGAGCTCGCCGACGAGCTCGTAGAATCGCGCCGTCCCCGGCTGGTCGAGGCCCTGCGCCGCCTCGTCGAGCACCAGGAGATGCGGCCGGCGCATCAGCGCCTGCGCGAGCAGCGCCCGCTGGAACTGCCCGCCCGACAGCGCCCGCATCTGCCGGTCGCCGAGATCGGGGATGCCGACGCGCTCGAGCGCGCGAACGCCCTCCGCCGCGGTCCCGCCGCTGAGCGCGAGGAACCGCCTGACCGTCATCGGCATGGTGTAGTCGATCGCGAGCCGCTGCGGCACGTAGCCGATCCTGAGGCCCGGTCGCCGCTCGAGGCGCCCGCCGGTCGGTGCCTCCGCGCCGATCAGCAGCCGGATGAGCGTCGTCTTGCCCGACCCGTTCGGGCCGACGATCGTGACGATCTCGCCCGGTCTCACCGCGAAGTCCACGTCCCAGAGGATGCGTTGCCCGTCGCGCCCGAAGGCTAGCCCGCGCGTCGCGACCAGCGGCGCCGCCGCGCCGGCCTCCGCCGGCAGGGCCGCCTGGCTGTCAGGCATCGGCCCGGCACCGCTCGCAGAGGCCCTCGGCCTCGACCGTCACCCGCTCGACCGCGAAGCCCGTCGCCTCGGCCTGCGCCGTGAGCGCGGCGGGCGGCGCCTCGAGCACCGCCTCCGCGACCTGGCGGCAGCTGCGGCAGACCAGGAAGGCGGCGCGGTGATCGTCGGCGCCGTGCACGCAGCCGACGAAGGCGCCGAGCCGCTCGACGCGGTGGGCAAAGCCGTTCGCCACGAGGAAGTCGAGCGCCCGGTAGACGATGGGCGGCTGCTTGCCCAGTCCCGCCTCGCGCAGCCGGTCGAGCAGCTCGTAGGCCGTCATCGCCCGGTGGCTCTCGAGCAGCGCGTCGAGCACGAAGGCCCGTGCCGGCGTCAGCCTCAGCCCGCGCGCCTGGCACTCGCGTTCGGCGGCCGCGCGCGCGGCACGCCGGCAGCGGCCGTGATCGTGCGGCCGGAAGGCATCCATGTCGAAGGCGCTTGCGTGATTCATATGTAACGATATAACAGTTGCGTCGGCCTTGTTATATGGTAACCCTCGCCTGGTTCCGCCACAAGGGGCCGGCGAGGGTCGAGGCGGCGCATTCCGATGCCCGACGACCGACGCCGGACGGACCTAAGGAAGACCGCAATGACCGTCACATCCCGCATGCTCTCCGCGGCGAGCCT
>SKOX01000113.1 GCA_007119835.1 Paracoccaceae bacterium | reverse complement strand
CCCGGCCGACCTCGAGACCGCCGCGCGTGAGGCCGAGGCCGCCGCCCGCGCCGTGTCGGGCGTGACCCAGATGGACTCGGCCGGCGCCTCGTGGCAGCGCAGCCGGGTGCATCTCGCGATGACCAACGGCTTCTCGGGCGGCTACGGCCGGACGGGCGCAGCGGTGCATGCGGTGGCGATCACCGGCGAAGGCACCGGCATGGAGCGCGACTGGGCCTTCGAGTCCCGGACCTACCGCGACGAGCTGCCCGACGCGGCCGAGATCGGCCGGCTCGCCGGCGAGCGCACCGTCGCCCGGGCGGGTGCCGGCAAGCCGCCGACGGGCGCCTGGCCGGTGATCTTCGACGAACGCGCCTCGGGCAGCCTGATCGGGCACCTCACCCAGGCGGTCAACGGCTCGTCGGTGGCGCGCGGGGCGAGCTGGCTCCAGGACGCGATGGGCGAGCAGGTGCTGCCCGAGGGCATCGACCTGATCGAGGACCCGACGCGGTCGCGCATCTCCGGCTCGCGTCCGTTCGACGCCGAGGGGCTGCCGGTGGCGCGGCGGGCGATCGTGGAGAACGGCGTGCTGAAGGGCTGGACCCTCGACCTCGCCACCGCCCGCAAGCTCGGCCTGAAGAGCACGGGGAGCGCGTCGCGGGGGCCGGGCGGGCCGCCGTCGCCTTCGACCGGCAATCTCTGGCTCACCCATGGGCAGCGGGACCGGGCGGCGCTGATGGCGGAGATGGGCGAGGGGCTGCTGATCACCTCGCTGATCGGCTCGTCGATCAATCCGACAACCGGCGACTACTCGCGCGGGGCCTCAGGCTTCTGGGTCCGCGGCGGCGAGATCGTGCGGCCGGTGAACGAGTGCACCATCGCGGGCAACCTCCGCGACATGCTCCGGACGATCCGGCCCGCGAACGACGGGCGCGCGCACCTCAGCCGGGTCGTGCCGAGCCTGCTCGTCGAGGGGCTGACCATTGCCGGCGACTGACCTCGGGCTGCTGGTCGAGGCGGCGGAGGCGGCGGGGCGCATCGCGCTGCGCCACTTCGGCCGGTCGCCCGAGACCTGGGTGAAGGAGGGCGGCGCGGGACCGGTGACCGAGGCCGACCTCGAGATCGACCGGATGCTGCGGGCCGAGCTCATCGGGGCGCGGCCCGACTACGGATGGCTGTCGGAGGAGACCGAGGACGGGCCGGCGCGGCTCGAGGCGGAGCGGGCCTTCGTCGTCGATCCGCTCGACGGGACGCGGGCCTTCATCGCCGGCGAGGGAAACTTCGCCCATTCGCTCGCGGTGGTGGAGCGGGGGCGGGTGACGGCCGGCGTCGTGCACCTGCCGAAGCTCGGGCGGACCTACACGGCGGCGCTCGGGCAGGGGGCGCGGCGGGACGGGGTGCCGATCCGGGCGAGCGGCCAGGCGGAGGCCGACGGGGCGCGGGTGCTGACGCCGTCGCACAGCCTGCGGCCCGAGCACTGGCCGGGCGGGGTGCCGCGGGTGTCACGGCACTTCCGGACGTCGATCGCCTACCGGCTCTGCCTCGCGGCGGAGGGGCGGTTCGACGCGATGCTGACCCTGCGGGAGACCTGGGAGTGGGACGTGGCGGCCGGCAGCCTCGCGGCCGCCGAGGCGGGCGCTGTGGTGACGACCGCGACCGGCGAGGCGCCGGTCTTCAACCGGGCGGTGCCGCGGCTTCCGGGGATCGTCGCCGCGGGCCCGGCGCTGCACCGGGCGCTGATGGCGCGGCTGCGTCCAGGCGTGGGATAAAGCCGCTTCTGGTCAGTGGGTTATCCGTCATGTTGACCTGGTCTCGACCTTGCTGGCGCGGGGAGTGGCCCCCGCGCCCGGGCGGTCAGGCGGTGGGCTGCTTGACCTTGCGCAGGTAGGGCAGCACGCGTTCGAACTCGCCGAAGCGGCGCGTGGCGTCCTCGTCGGAGACCGCGGCGGTGACGATGACGTCCTCGCCCGGCTGCCACTGCGCCGGCGTCGCGACCTGGTGCTTCGCGGTGAGCTGGATCGAGTCGAGGGCGCGCAGGATCTCGTCGAAGTTCCGGCCGGTGGTCATCGGGTAGGTGAGGATCAGCTTGATCCGCTTGTCCGGGCCGATGACGAAGACCGAGCGCACCGTGGCGTTGTCGGCGGGGGTGCGGCCCTCCGACGAGCCCTCGACCGTCGCGGGCAGCATGTCGTAGAGCTTGGCGACGGTGAGGTCCTTGTCGCCGATCAGCGGGTAGTTCGGCCGGTGGCCGGTCGCGGTGACGATGTCCTCCTCCCATTTCGGGTGGCTCTCGACCGGGTCGACCGAGATGCCGAGGATCTTGGCGCCGCGCTTCTCGAACTCGGGCGCGATGGCGGCCATGTAGCCGAGCTCGGTCGTGCAGACCGGCGTGAAGTTCTTCGGGTGGCTGAACAGGACGGCCCAGCCGTCGCCGATCCACTCGTGGAAGCGGATGGGGCCGTGGGTGGTCTCGGCTTCGAAGTCGGGGGCGACGTCGTTGATGCGGAGGGACATGGGATGCCTCGTCGTGTTAGCCTAACATCGCCGGGACGGCCGGCGCCCAGATGAACACGTACGCAGGCCGCCCCGCCATGCAAGAGCCCCGGCGCAGCATATTCGCCCGGCGCTCGGCGGGAGCGAACAACCGCGCCGGCCGCGCTCGAGGAGACAGACGATGCCCAGGGTCCCCGATCCCTTCGCCGCCCTCGACCTCCTCCGCCGCCAGCAGGGCTATGTCTCCGACATGTTCGGCAGCGGGCCGCGCGAGACGCCGTGGCGCGAGGTCGCCCGCTGGCCGGGGGCGCGGCTGCGGCATTATCGCGGCGAAGACGGCGCGCGACCGCTCCTGATCCTGCCCGCCCCGTTCAAGCGGGCCTACATCTGGGACCTGGAGCCGTCGGTGAGCGTGGTGCGCGCCGCACTGCAGCGGGGCTTCTCGGTCTTCGTGCTGGAGTGGCTGCCGGGGGGTGGCGCGGCGGGCGGCGGGCTCGGCCTCGCGGATTTCGCGCTGCGGCTGCCCGAGCGGGCGGTCGAGCGGATCGAGGCGCTGACCGGCCACGCACGAACCGACCTCGCCGGGCATTCGCTCGGGGGCACGCTGGCGGCGATCTTCGCCGCCCGGCGGCCGGAGCGGGCGGGGCGGCTGGCGCT
>SKOX01000150.1 GCA_007119835.1 Paracoccaceae bacterium | reverse complement strand
CGCGCAGGCGGACCGCGGTTCGACGCCAGCCGCGGACCCGGCGGGGCACCAGCCCGAGGGTAAGCCCCCGGCGTCACCCGCCGCGCCGGCGGCGCGGCGGACGGGGGCGATGCGCTTCTCCTCCCTCTCCGGCTTCAGGAGGCGATGATGGCCGTCCACCGCGGCCGCGGCTTTGCGGCGATCAATTATCCGATCGGCATGAATCTCGGCGGCGACCCCAGCCAGGCGCTGGTGCATTCGAACCCCGACGGGAAGTTCTCCGTGGCGCTGTCCTCCATCGATCTCGCTCAGGGCATGAAGTCCGTCACGCGCCAGATCGCGGCCGAGACGCTCGGCGTGCCGGTCGAGGACGTCTACGTCGATACCGCCGACAGCGACACGGGGCCGCACTGCATGGGCTCCTTCGCCAGCCGCGGCACCCACCGGGTCGGGAACGCCGTGATCCAGGCCGCCGCCGAGGCACGGGCGGTGATGCTGGAGGCGGCGGCCGAGGAGCTCGAGGTCGACGCGGCGGACCTGGTGACCGACGGCCGCGGCACCATCCATGTCCGCGGGGCGCCCTCGCGCAGCATCACCACCATGGCCGCATGCCAGGCGGCGCAGTTCCGCCAGGGCCGTACCGTCTCGGGCCGCGGCATCTTCCTGATTCCGCTGTCCGAGGTGGACCCCGACACCGGCGAGATGACGCCGGTTTCCTGCTTCGCCCATGCCGCCATGATGGTCGAGGTCGAAGTCGACGAGGAGACGGGGGAGGTCCGGGTCCTCGACATGCAATCCGCCTACGAGTTGGGCCGGGCGCTGAATCCGGGTCTCGTAGAACAGCAGCTGGTGGGCGGCGCCTGGATGGGCATGAGCCATGCCGCGTGGGAGACGACCGAGCCTCACTACCCGGATCGCCGCCACGGGCCGGTGGATTTCAACAGCTACCTCATGCCCGGTCCCGGCGACATCGCGCCCCACCACATCAGCGTTCTGGAGCGCCCTGCCCCGGACGGGCCGTTCGGCGGCAAGGGACCGGGCGAGATGTGCGCCAACCCCGTCCTTCCTGCGGTCTGCAACGCGATCTACGACGCGGTGGGCGTGCGCATCGACGAGCTGCCGGTGACGCCCGAGAAGGTCTTGCGCGGCATCCGTGCCAATGGCGGCGCCCGACCGCGGGGGCGGCTCTGACATGGCGGTCCGGCGCTCGGTCATGGGGCTCGACGGGCCCGGCCCGCTGGCAGAGGCGCTGCGCGAGGCGCAGTACATCGCCGACGAGGGTCTGGCCACGGCCGCCTGGCTGGCGCTGGCGCTCGGCAAGCCGCTGCTGCTCGAGGGCGCTCCCGGGGTCGGCAAGACCGAAGCCGCCAAGGCCCTCGCCTCGGTTCTTGGCCGCGACCTTGTCCGGCTGCAATGCTACGAGGGGCTCGACGCGCAGGCTGCGCTCTACGACTGGAACTTCCCGCGGCAGATGCTGGCGATTCGCCAGGCCGGCGACGACTACGTCAACCTCTATGCCGACGATTTCCTGATCGCCCGGCCGATGCTGATGGCGCTGGAAGGGCCGCGCGACCGCGTCCTTCTGATCGACGAGATCGACCGCGCCGACCACGAGTTCGAGGCCTTCCTGTTGGAGTTCCTCTCCGACTTCACCATCTCGATCCCCGAGCGCGGAACCATCCGGGCGGCCGAACCGCCGGTGGTGATCCTCACGTCGAACCGCACGCGCGAGCTGCACGAGGCGCTGCGGCGTCGCTGCGTCTATCACTGGATCGGCTATCCGGACCCGGCGCTCGAGGCGCAGATCGTGATGATGCGCGCATCGAGCGTGGCGCGTCAGACGGCGCAGGCGGTGGTGCGCGCGGTGGGGCGGCTGCGGGCCGAGCCGCTTTCCAAGCCTCCCGGCGTGGCCGAGACCGTCGAGTGGGCCGAGGCGGCGACGCTGCTGCACGGGCAGGGGGCACCCTGGCCCGCCGCCTTCGCCCGCGCCATCGGGGTGGCGCTGAAGGATCAGGAGGATCTGGACTGGGTCGCACCCCGGCTGGACGCGCTGCTGCAGGACACGGCGGCATGAGCGGGCTGCAGAGACGTGCCGAGGCGAGCACCGAGCCGCCGCCTTGTGGCGCCGAGGCGGACGCGCCCCGCTTCGCGAGGCGCGCGGGTCAGATGGCGCCGCGCCGGGTTCGATTCGCTGCCGCCTCCGGCCTCGCGCGTCGACCGCGGCGCGGGAAGCCAGCGGCATGAGCCGGCTGCCGCGTCCCCTCGTGCCCTTCCTGGGTCTGGTGCAGGCGCTGCGGGCCGAAGGCTTCGCCGTGGCCCCCGAACAGGGACACGCCTTCATCGCGGCGGTGGGGCTGCTCGGGCCGCACAGCATCGTGGATGTGCGCCGTGCCGCGCGCGCCACGCTGGCACCGCCGCCCGAGCGCGCCGAGGCGTTCGACCGCATCTTCGACGCAGTCTTTCTGGGGCGCGCCTTCGCCGCGCCCGCGCCGGGCACGGAGGAGGATCTGCCGGGGGCGTTCGATGCCGCCGAGCAGGGCCTCGCCCCGGAAGCCGACGCAGGCGAGGAGCCGTCGGGAGCGGAGGCATCCGTCGCCGAGCGCCTGTTCGCGCGAACCTTCGGTGCGGGCGAGGCGGAGGGGCTCGCGGCCTTCCGCCGGGCGCTGCCGGAGGCGCTGCCGCGTCGCCCCTCGCGGCGCAGGATGGCGGGCCGGGGCACGCGCATCGATCCGCGCCAGGCCCTGCGCCAGATGGTGCGACGCGACGGCGAGTCGTTGCGCCTGCCGCGACAGCAGCGGCGCATGCAGCAGCGCCGGGTCCTGCTGCTGATCGACGTCTCGGGCTCGATGAAGGCCGGCACCGAGGCGGCGCTGCGGATGGCGCACGCGCTTGTCCAGGGCGGCGAGCGCGTGGAGGTCTTCACCCTCGGCACCCGCCTCACCCGGGTGACCCGGGCGCTGCGGCACCGAGACGCCGACCTGGCGCTGGCCCGGGCGGCGGGACTGGTGGCCGACTGGGACGGCGGCACCCGCCTCGGCGAGGCGCTCGCGGTGTTCCTGAGCGTGCCCCGCTTCGCCGCCTTCGCCCGCGGGGCTCTGGCGGTGGTGCTGTCGGACGGGCTGGAGCGGGGCGGGCCCGAGGCGCTGACGG
>SKOX01000287.1 GCA_007119835.1 Paracoccaceae bacterium | reverse complement strand
CGGCCGCGCGGGCGCCGACGCGCGCGGTGGTGCCCGCCGCGCCCGCCGTCGTCGTGGCGACGGTGGCGGTGGTCCCCACCACTGTCGGCGCGCAGCCGCCAAGGCCCACGCCCAGGGCCCCAATGAGAAGGGCAGGCCGTGCGCGACGGATAAGCAGGGTCAGTGCGATCATCATGCCTGGCTAACGGCTGGCGCCTCAGGCCGGTTCCGTCTGCGCCAGGCGGGCCGCCCGCAGCCGTGCGAAATCCTCGCCGGCATGATAGCTCGACCGCGTGAGCGGCGTCGCCGAGACCATCAGGAAGCCCTTGCCGTAGGCGGTCCGCTCGTAGGCGGCGAACTCGTCGGGCGTCGGGAAGCCGACCACGGGATGGTGCTTCGGCGTCGGCTGCAGATACTGGCCGATCGTCAGGAAATCGACGTCGGCGCAGCGCATGTCGTCCATCACCTGATGGACCTGCGGCCGCGTCTCGCCCAGGCCGACCATGATACCCGACTTGGTGAACATCGTCGGGTCGAGCTCCTTCACCCGCTGCAGCAGCCGCAGCGAGTGGAAGTAGCGCGCGCCCGGCCGGACCTCCGCGTAGAGGCCGGGAACGGTCTCGAGATTGTGGTTGAAGACGTCGGGCTTCGCCTCGACGACGGCCTCGAGCGCACGGGCGCCGCACCGGAGGAAGTCCGGGGTCAGGACCTCGATCGTCACGTCGGGGCAGCGGCGGCGGATGGCGCGGATGGTGCGGGCGAAGTGGTCGGCGCCGCCGTCATCGAGGTCGTCGCGATCGACCGAGGTGATGACGACGTGGGCAAGCCCGAGCTTCTCGACAGCCACGGCGACCCGCGCCGGCTCGAAGGCGTCGAGCGGGTCCGGCCGCCCGGTCGCCACGTTGCAGAAGGTGCAGCCGCGGGTGCAGATCTCGCCCATGATCATCATGGTCGCGTGACCCTTCGCCCAGCATTCGCCGACATTGGGGCAGCTTGCCTCCTCGCAGACCGTCGCGAGGTTGTTGTCGCGCATGATCTGCCGGGTCTGGCGGTAGCCCTCCGACACCGGCGCCTTGGCGCGGATCCAGGCGGGCTTGCGCAACACGGGCGCGTCCGGGCGATGCGCCTTCTCCGGATGTCGCTGCGCGCGATCCGCAAGATCCCTGGTCGCCATGCCGCCTCCTACGCCCCGTGCGCGGGGGCTGCCGTCTCCGCACCTTAGTTATGCGACCCGAGCGCCAGACGGAAGGGCATGCGACGCGATGCTGCGGCCGCAGGCCCTTCGGGCGTCGTCCGGCTCAGTCCTGTCCTTCCTCGGCCGTCGCGAACAGATGGTCCATCATCTGGGACGGCTGGTCGCATCCGGCGGTGCCGACGACACGCGCGGGCACCCCGGCGACCGTCGCGCAGGGAGGAACCGACTCGAGGACGACCGAGCCCGCGGCGATGCGGCTGCAGTGGCCGATCGTGATGTTGCCCAGAACCGCCGCGCCGGCGCCGATCAGCACGCCATTCCCGATCTTCGGATGGCGGTCGCCGTCCTCCTTGCCGGTGCCGCCCAAGGTGACCGAGTGCAGCATGGAGACGTTGTCGCCGACGACCGCCGTCTCGCCGATCACGATCGAATGGGCGTGGTCGATCATGATGCCGTGGCCGAGGCGGGCGCCGGGATGGATGTCCACGCCGAAGACCTCGGAAGTGCGCATCTGAACGAAGTAGGACAGGTCCCGGTGCCCCGACGACCAGAGCCAGTGGGCGACCCGGTAGGACTGCAGCGCCAGGTAGCCCTTGAAGAATAGCAGGGGCTGGAGATAGCCGTGGCAGGCGGGGTCGCGTTCGTGCACGGCGACGGCGTCCGCGCGGGCAAAGAGCCCGATCGCGGGCTGGTTCGCATAGGCTTCGTCGGCGAGTTCCCGAATCAGAAGCTCGCTCATCTCAGGCGACGCGAGCTTCTGTGCGATGCGGAAGCTCAGGGCGCGCTCGAAGCTGTCGTGGTGCAGGACGCAGGCGTGCGCGAGGCTTGCCATGAGCGGTTCGCGCGCGACGAGATCCTCGGCGTCCGCCCGGATGCTGCTCCAGACGGGATCGACGCTCGCGGCGGGCTTGGGTTTGTGAGCCATGCGCTCCTCGCCAAAACGGGTCTTGCGCAAGCTTGGATCATCCGCACCGGAAATCAAGCACCCCCTTGGTGCAGGGCGCTTGTCTGCGCGATGTCGTCAGCGCGGCGCCGCTCCGCCTGGACTGTCCAGGTTCCCCGGCGCCGCCCTGGGCTAGGCCGCGCGCACGGCCGCGGCGCGGACGTCATCCGAGACATGCGCTTCGTATTGTGCGAAGTTCTCCGCGAACATCCGCACGAGGCGCTCGGCCTGGGCGTCGTAGGCGTCCGGATCGGACCACGTCGAGCGCGGGTCGAGCAGGCGATCCTCCACCCCCTCCACGGACACGGGCACCTCGAAGCCGAAGTTCTCGTCCCGCCGGAACGCCCCCCGCGCGAGGCTGCCGTCCAGCGCCGCCGTCAGCAGGGCGCGCGTGGCCGCGATCGGCATCCGTGTGCCTGTGCCGTAGGCGCCGCCGGTCCAGCCGGTATTGACCAGCCAGCAGGTCGCGTCGTGCTCCGCGATCTTCGCCCGAAGCATCTCGCCGTAGACCTCCGGCCGGCGCGGCATGAAGGGCGCCCCGAAGCAGGTCGAGAATGTGGGCTGCGGCTCGGTCACGCCGCGCTCGGTGCCGGCGACCTTCGCCGTGAAGCCCGACAGGAAGTGGTACATCGCCTGCGCCGGCGTAAGGCGGGCGATCGGCGGCAGCACGCCGAAGGCGTCGCAGGTAAGCATGATGACGTGCCGCGGATGGCCCGCCTGCCCGGTCGGCGACGCATTGGAGATCGCCTCGAGCGGATAGGCGCAGCGGGTGTTCGCCGTCAGGCTGTCGTCGGCGAAGTCGATGACCCGCGTCGCCTCGTCGAAGACCATGTTCTCGATCACGGTCGCGAACCGGGAGGTCGTGGCGTAGATCTGCGGTTCGGCCTTCGGCGAGAGGTTGATCGTCTTCGCGTAACACCCGCCCTCGAAGTTGAAGGCGCCGCGCTCGGACCACCCGTGCTCGTCATCGCCGATCAACTTCCGGTCGGGGTCGGCCGACAGCGTCGTCTTGCCCGTTCCCGACAGCCCGAAGAACAGCGCGACGTCGTCCTCGTCGTCCGGCCCGTGATTCGCCGAGCAGTGCATCGGCATCACGCCCTGCTCGGGCAGGAGGTAATTGAGCACCGAGAAGACCGACTTCTTGTTCTCGCCGGCGTAAGCGGTGCCGCCGATCAGGATCAGCCGCCGCTCGAAGGAGATCGCGATGACGGTCTCCGACCTCACGCCGTGCCGGTCGGGGTCGGCGCGGAACGACGGGCAGTTCAGGATGGTGAAGCCTGGCACGTAGCTCGGAAGCTCGTCCGCCTCCGGACGGCGCAGCAGGTGTCGGATGAACAACCCGTGCCAGGCGAGTTCCGTCATCACGCGCACGTTCAGGCGGTAGGCAGGGTCGGCGCCGGCATAGAGGTCCTGGACGAAGAGCTCCCCGCCCTCGATGTGCGCGCGCATGTCGGCGAGCAGCCGGTCGAAGTGCTCCGGCGCGAGCGGCGCGTTGTTGTCCCACCAGATGTGCGGCTCCACAGACGCCTCGCGGACGACGAACTTGTCCTTGGGGCTGCGGCCGGTATGCTTGCCCGTGTTCACGAGCAGCGTGCCGCCGATGCCGAGGGCGCCTTCGTCGCGGCGGACCGACGCCTCAACGAGTGCCGGCTCGGCGAGGTTGTAGTGGACCCGATCGACGCCGGTCCAGCCGTTCGCCTCAAGCGTCTGCTCGGGATTCACCCGCTTCCGCTCTGCCTGTCCCATCAATACCCCCGTCGCCGCCGTTCCGTCAGCCATGCCTACTCTCTCCCCTCCCTCGACGCATGAGCGCCGCGGTACCCCGTACCCCAGTTGCGACATCGCCCGTGCCGACGACGCCCGAAAAGGCTCTGCCCTCGCTCGGCGGGAGCCGTTATCAGGATATACCAACGCTGCTGCTCGCCTTCCACGCTCCGCTCACGCCATCGCGAGGGAAAAACGCCGGGATGATGAATTCGCATGTTGGAAGATGTCTGCTTGAGCGTGCGAAAATGCGCGGATGGACCGAAACGAACATCGCGATCGCGCACGTCACGCCCCGGCGCGGGTCTCGGCGCGCCGGATCGGTGTAACGAGGTCGGCGGTGCGTGAGGCGGCCAAAGAGGGAGGCGAGGCGAACCTGCACGCCTCCGCCGTGGCCTTTCCCTCGCCCGACGGCGCGTTCGGCGTCCTCGTCCTCGGGGCCTCCGGGTCGGGCAAGTCAAGCCTCGTCCTCCGGCTGATGGCCTTGGGCGCGATGTTGGTTTCCGACGACCGGGTGGTGCTCCGGCGCGACCCGGCGGGCTGTCTGATCGCCGCCGCGCCCGCGCCGCTAAAGGGGCTTGTCGAGGCGCGGGGGGTCGGCATCCTGCGCGCGCCCGCGGGCGGTCCGGTCCCGGTGTGCCTGGCGGTCGACCTCGACGCGGCCCCCGGCGGACGACTCCCGCCGCGCCGCAAGATACTGTTACTGGGGTGCGACATCGAGTTGATTTGCGCGCGCGGCGTGCCAAATCTTGACGCAATCGTCACCGTTTTGGCGCAGACAGGGGCGGCGATTACACAAGACGACAGCGCCGCGACAGGGGAACCCCCCGTCTGAAAGTTGAGAAGCATGGAAGGCCTGGACGCAGACGATCGCATGCACGAGGTGGTTCTCGTGACCGGACCCGCGGGGGCGGGGCGAACGACTGCAATCCACGCGCTCGAGGATCTGGGCTTCGAGGCGGTGGTGAATCTTCCCCTCGTCCTCCTGCCGCGGCTCTTCGACGGCCCGCCGGTCGGCCCGCTCGCCATCGGGGCGGATCCCTGCACCCGCGGCTTTTCCGTCGGCGCGCTCACGCGGTTCCTCGACGGCCTGGCAAAGGGCGGCCGCTATGCCGCGACGCTGCTCTACGTCGATTGCGCGCCGCGCGTGCTCGTGCGCCGCTACAACGAGACGCGCCGCCGGCACCCCTCCAGCCCCGATACCCAGCCGTTCATCGGCATCGAGCGCGAGATCGCGACGCTCGCCCCCCTGCGCGCGCGGGCCGACGTGCTCATCGACACCACGGCGATGACGCCGCACGACCTCAAGGCGGAGATCGCGCGCCACTTCGCGCGTGAGGAAGGGCAGGGGGAACTCGCGGTGACGCTGCAGTCCTTCTCCTACAAGCGCGGCACGCCGCTGGGCGCCGACATGGTCATGGACCTGCGCTTCCTGCGCAATCCGCACTGGGACACGGCGCTGCGCCCGCTCGACGGCCGCGTGCCGGAAGTGGCCGCCTTCATCGCGGAGGATCCTCTCTGGGCACCGTTCGTAGCCCGTCTCGAGGACCTGATGCGCTTCCTCCTCCCCGCCTATCGTGCGGAAGGCAAAGCCTATTTCACGCTCGCGATCGGCTGCACGGGCGGTCGTCACAGGTCCGTGGCGGCGGTCGAGGCGCTGGCGAAAACGCTTGCACGCGATGGGTGGCGCGTGTCTATTCGCCACCGAGACTTGGTGGAGTCGTTCGGTGCCGCACCTGAAGCGCGGCCCGAGGTCGGGGCAAAGTGATCGGGATCGTCATCGTAGCCCATGGGGGCCTTGCGCGCGAATACCTCGCCGCGATGGAGCACGTGGTGGGCAGACATCCCGGCACGGCCGCCATCGCCATCGGCCCCGAGGATGACCGCGCCGCAAAGCAAGCCGAGATCGACGCCGCCGTGGCCGCGGTCGACGAGGGCGCGGGCGTCGTCGTCGTCACCGACATGTTCGGCGGCACGCCCTCCAACCTCGCCATGCGCGCCTGCCGCGAGGGCAAGCGCGTCGTGCTCTACGGCGCAAACCTGCCCCTCCTCATCAAGCTCGCCAAGGCCCGGCGCCTCTCCATCGACGAGGCCGTGTCCTCCGCCTTGACCGCCGGCCGGAAATACATCAACACCGCCGACGGTTACGGCCCCAGCAACGGAACGCCCGTCGCGATCTGACGGCCCTCCGGAGCGGTGCCGATCCCCGGGGCCGGCAGGGTCGAGCGATGCGGTTGCGACTGAAGATCGTCAACGACAAGGGGCTGCACGCCCGCGCCTCGGCCAGGTTTGTCGAGACCGTCGAGCGTTTCGACGCCGAGGCCCAGGTCAGCCGCGACGGCATGACGGTGTCGGGCGACTCGATCATGGGCCTGATGATGCTGGTCGCGGCCTACGGCACTCATATCGATGTCGAGACCAGCGGCCGCGAGGCGTCGCAACTCGCCGAGGCCTTGCGCCAGCTCGTAGAAAACCGCTTCGGCGAAGCGTTCTAGGCAGATATTCGTCCTGAGCCTACGCAGTGCGGCGTGGCCACTTTCCCCCGGACCTTCAGCCGGTTCGGGATCAGTCTCCCGCGGCGATCATCCAGTGGGTGCCGAAGCGGTCGCGTACCATTCCGAAGCCCTTCGACCAGAAGGTGGGTCCGAACGGCATGAGCACCTCGCCCTCCTCTGCCAGCCGCTCGAAGATCCGACGTCCCGCCTCGGTGTCCGTGAGCTGGTGCATGACGCTTACCGCCTTCTGCTCGTCGCCCGGCATCCCCTCGGGATAGTCGCTCGCCATCAGCTTCCCGCCTGCCAGCGAGAGCTCGGCATGCATGACCTTCTCCGACGGCGGGATGCCTTCGCCCTCGGGCGCCTCGCTGTAGCGCACTAGCATGGGCGGCTCGGAGCCGAAGACTTCGGCATAGAAGCCCATCGCCTCGGCGCAGTTTCCACGGAACATGATGTAGGGGAAGAAACTCATGGTTCGCTCCTCCGGGCTGTCATCCGGCCCCACGATAGCGCGAGGCACGGAGCCACGATACCCGGCGCTTCCTTGACGCCGGGCCGGCCCGCCCGTAGATGCGCTCGCGTCTTTCAGGAGAAATTGCCATGGGGTTCAGGACGGGAATCGTCGGGCTGCCGAACGTCGGCAAGTCGACGCTGTTCAACGCGCTGACCCGCACGGCGGCGGCGCAGGCGGCGAACTTTCCGTTCTGCACCATCGAGCCCAACGTGGGCGAGGTCGCCGTTCCCGACCCGCGGCTCGCCCGTCTCGCGGAGATCGGCAAGTCCGCCAAGGTCATTCCTGCCCGCATGACCTTCGTCGACATCGCCGGCCTGGTGCGCGGCGCCTCGAAGGGCGAGGGCCTCGGCAACCAGTTCCTCGCCAACATCCGCGAATGCGACGCCATCGCCCACGTGCTCCGCTGCTTCGAGGACGACGACGTCACCCATGTCGAGGGCCGCGTCGACCCGGTCGCCGACGCCGAGACCATCGAGACCGAGTTGATGCTCGCCGACCTCGAGAGCATCGAGCGCCGCCAGGCGGGCCTCGTCCGCCGCCTCAAGGGCAACGACAAGGAGGCCGCCGAGCAGGCGGTCCTGCTGGAGCGCGCCAAGGCCGCCCTCGACGACGGCCGCCCGGCGCGCAGTGTCGAGATCTCGGCCGAGGAACGCCGCGCCTGGGACATGCTCCAGCTCCTGACCGCCAAGCCTGTCCTCTACGTCTGCAACGTCGAGGAGGAGAGCGCCGCCACCGGCAACGCGGTTTCCGCCCGCGTCGAGGAGATGGCCCGCGCGCAGGGAGCGGGCTGCGTCGTCATCTCGGCGAAGATCGAGGAGGAGATCGCGCAGCTCGCCGATGCCGAACGCACGGAGTTCCTCGAGGCGATGGGCCTCGAGGAGCCGGGCCTCGACCGGCTGATCCGCGAGGGCTACCGCCTGCTCGGCCTCCAGACCTACTTCACCGTCGGCCCGAAGGAGGCGCGCGCCTGGACGATTCCCGCAGGCACGCTGGCGCCTCGGGCGGCTGGCGTGATCCACGGCGACTTCGAACGCGGCTTCATCCGCGCCGAGACAATTGCCTACGACGATTTCGTGGCGCTGGGAGGCGAGCAGCCGGCGAAGGAGGCAGGCAGGATGCGCTCCGAAGGCAAGGCATACCGGGTTGCCGATGGCGACGTCATGAACTTCCTCTTCAACGCTTGACGCGACGCCCACCTTCCTCGGCCGCGCCCCGATGACGCGCCGCATGCGGTCCCTGATGGCGGCGCTCGGCGCGCTCGCGCTGACCGGCGGCATCTTTGCCGCCGCCGTCGCAGGCTTCGCCGCGATGCTCTGGACTCTGTTCCAGCTCGCGATGTGGCTGTTCGGCGGCTGAGCTTCAGCCCGCGAGTTCCGCGAGGATCCGCGCCCAGGATCGCGCGCCCTTGTGGAAGCTCCTCAGGTCGTACTTCTCGTTGGGGCTGTGCAGGCGGTCGTCGGTCAGGCCGAACCCCACGTTGACCACGTCCATCCCCAGCGTCTCCTTGATGTGGATGTTGACCGGGATCGAGCCGCCGCAGCCGATGTAGGCGGCCGCCCGCCCCCATTCGTCGGTCAGCGCCTGGCGGGCCTTGGCGAAGGCCGGCGCGGTGGTGTCGAAGGCCACCGCCCGTGCGGCGCCGAAGGCGTGGAACTCGACCGAACAGTCGGCCGGCACCCGCGCGCGCACGAAGGCCCGGAAGGCCTCGCGGATCGCGATCGGATCCTGGTCGAAGACGAGGCGGAAGGAGATCTTGGCCCGCGCCTCGGCCGGGATCACGGTCTTGAAGCCGGGCCCGGTATAGCCGCCGACCATCCCGTTTATCTCGGCCGTCGGCCGCGACCACGTCTGCTCGAGCGCCGAGTAGGCCCTTTCGCCGGCCGGCAGCGAAAGACCGACCTCGCCGAGGAAGCCTGCCGTGTCGAAGCCAAGCCCGCCCCACTCGGCGCGCAGCCGCTCGGGCAGCTCCGGCACACCGTCG
This sequence comes from Paracoccaceae bacterium, assembly GCA_007119835.1. Classification (GTDB taxonomy): domain Bacteria; phylum Pseudomonadota; class Alphaproteobacteria; order Rhodobacterales; family Rhodobacteraceae; genus Amaricoccus. The sequence continues at coordinate 2,732 of SKOX01000287.1, read as the reverse complement.
TAGAAGCCGGGGATCGTCACTCGCCCCTCGGCGTCGTGGAGGTCGGCGAGGACGCGCGCGAGCACCCGATTCGGATTGGCCGCCGCCGCGCCGTAGAAGCCCGAATGCAGGTCCCGGTTCGCGGCGTGGACCGTCACTTCCTCGGAAACCATGCCCCGCAGCATCGTGGTGATGGCCGGCGTATCACGGTCCCACATGCCCGTGTCGCAGATCAGGCCGATGTCAGCCCGCAATTCGTCGGCATGCTCCTCGAGGAAGGGGGGCAGCGAAGCCCCGCCCGACTCCTCCTCGCCCTCGAGCAGGATCGTGACCGGCAGGGGCAGGCGCCCGGTCTCGGCAATCCAGGCGCGGCAGGCCTCGACAAAGGTCATCAGCTGGCCCTTGTCGTCGGCGGCCCCGCGGGCGCGGATCTCCTTGGTGCCGTCGGGTCGGGTGACGATCCTGGGCTCGAAGGGGTCGGCTTCCCAAAGCTCGAGCGGATCGGCGGGCTGCACGTCGTAATGGCCGTAGAAGAGAGCCGACGGCCCCGAACCCTCGCGGCGGTGGCCGACGACGATCGGCTGGCCCGGCGTCGACCGCACCGAAGCCTCGAACCCCATCGAGGCGAGATCGGCGGCATGCCATTCCGCGGCCGCCCGACAATCCGCGGCGTGGGCGGGATCGGTCGAGACCGACGGGATCCGCAGCGTCGCGAAGAGGCGCTCGATGGACTGGTCGAGATCGGCGTCGATGCGGGAAAGGACGCGGTCGAGGTCGGCGGAAGTCTCTGGCATCGCTGGGGCTCCGAGGTGCGCGTCGCCCGGATCTAGCAGAGCCGTCCGCCCCCGGTCCAGTCGCTGGGCCGGGGGCGCATTGTTCACCGCCGGGAAGCGGGCGAGCGCGCCTGGGCGCGGCGCCAGCGCGTGCGGGGGCAGACCAGGGTGGTGCTGGCGCTGGCCTCCGCCTCCGGTATGCTGGCGCGCAAGGTCCCGCGACTGCGGCGGCTGCGGGAGGAACCATGACGGCGCGGCAGGGCCCCTATGACAGCGCGTATTCCTGGGCGCGCCTCGGCGTCTCGCTCGCCGTCGCGGCGGTGGCGAGCGTCGGCATGTGGTCGGTCGTCCTCGTCCTGCCGCATGTCCAGGCCGAGTTCGGCGTCGGCCGGGGCGACGTGTCGCTCGCCTATGTCGCGACCATGATCGGCTACGGCGCTGGCAACCTGCTGATCGGCCGCGCCGTCGATCGGGTCGGCATCACCTGGGCGCTGGTCGCCGCAGCCGCCGCGCTGACGCTCGGCTACGTGCTCGCCGGTCTCGCGGGCAGCGTCGCGTCCTTCGCGCTCGCGCAAGGTTTGCTGGTGGGGACCGGTGCCGCGGCAGGCTTCGGGCCGCTGATGGCCGACATCTCGCACTGGTTCCGGCGGCGGCGCGGGATCGCCGTCGCGATCGCGGCGAGCGGCAACTATCTCGCCGGGGCGATCTGGCCTCTCGTGCTCAGGCCGTGGCTCGAGACCGGCGACTGGCGGGGCGCCTACTTCTTCGTCGCCGTCGTCTGCGCGATCGCGATCGTGCCGCTCGCGATGCTGCTGCGTCGGCGGATGCCGCCCGAGCAGATGGCCGCCGGCGCGGGGCCGCAGGCCGGGCCGGTGCGAAGCATCGATGTCGGTCCCCGGGCGCTGACGCTTGTGCTCGCGCTTGCCGGGGTCGCCTGCTGCGTCGCCATGTCGATGCCGCAGGTCCACATCGTCGCCTACTGCGTCGACCTCGGCTATGGCGCGGTCGCCGGCGCCGAGATGCTCGCCCTGATGCTCGGCGCGGGCGTGGCGAGCCGGCTCGCCTTCGGCCTGCTCGCCGACCGCATCGGCGGCGTGCTGACGCTCCTGATCGGGTCGGCGCTGCAGGGCACGGCGCTCGCGCTCTATCTGCCGTTCGACGGCCTCGCGGCGCTCTACGTCGTCAGCCTGCTCTTCGGGCTTTCGCAGGGCGGGATCGTGCCGGCCTACGCCATCATCGTGCGCGAGTACCTGCCCGCGGAGGAGGCCGGCGCGCGGATCGGCTTCGTGATCATGGCGACGATTGCGGGCATGGCGCTGGGCGGCTGGATGTCGGGCGCGATCTTCGACGCCACCGGCTCCTACGGCATGGCCTTCCTGAACGGCATCCTCTGGAACGCGCTTAACATCGTCATCGTGCTCGTCCTTCTCGGGCGGACGCGGAAGCCTCGGGTGGTCGCGGCCTGAGCGGCGCCCCGACACCCGCCGCCGCTCGCGCCACTCCCTTCACCCAACCTTAAGAGCCGGCACCGACGATGTGCCGGAAAGACCGCCGGTTCGCGGAGGAAGGTCGGCCCATGTCAGGTGTCATCGAGCGGATTGCGGCCCGGGTCCGGACGATCCTCCTGCGCGATCCCGACCTGCACGTCATCCGCGAGATCGCCGGGCGCGACGACGTCGATCCGGCCGCGCTCGCAGCGGCCTACTGGCACAGCTTCTACGCGACCTACCTGCCGGCGGAGGCGTGGCGCGCCCTGCCGCGCAGCAGGCGCCGGGCCGTCTACCGCAAGCGGCTGCGCATCGTCGCCGCCTACGCCGCGCTGCCGCCCGACCTGCGCGCCCATGTGGCCGAGCGCCGGCCGCCGCCGCCGTTTCCTGAACGCCGGCCCGAGGGCCCTGCGTCAGCCCTCGTCGGGCGTCTCCGTCGTGACGGCGTCTGCCGGTGACCCCGCGGCGGGCTCGGGCGGAACGGCGCCCGCAT
>SKOX01000268.1 GCA_007119835.1 Paracoccaceae bacterium | reverse complement strand
GACTGGATCTACGGCGCCGACGTGGTCAGCGCCGATCCCGCGGCGTGACGCGCGGGGTTCAGCTGCGCACCATCGGGTCGGTCAGCTTGCGGTGCTCCTGCAGGGCGAAGCGGTCGGTCATGCCGGCGATGTAGTCGGCGACGGTGCGGGCGCGTTCGGTGTCGCAGGCGCCGCAGCGGCGCGACCAGTCGTCGGGCATCAGGTGCGGGTGCTCGAAGAAGGTCTCGAAGAGCTCGCGCACCACGATGCCGGCCTTGCGGCGCATGCGCTGGACCGTCCAGTGCCGGTACATCCGGTGGAAGAGGAATTCACGGATGCGCTTCAACTCGCCGAATGTCCCGTCCGAGAAGCGGATCACCGGCGCGCCCAGCATGCGGACGTCCTGCGGCGTGCCGGGACTTGCGGCGGCGAGACGGGCCTGGGAGGTCGCCAGCACGTCCTCGACCAGGAGGCCGAAGAAGCGCCGCAGCGCCTCGTGCTCGCGCCGGGCGGGCTCGAGCTCGGGCCAGAGGCTGTCGACGCGCTCGATGCAGGCGCCGATCAGCGGCAGCGCCTTGAGATCCTCCAGGGTGAAGAGGCCGGCGCGCAGGCCGTCGGCAAGGTCGTGGTTGTTGTAGGCGATGTCGTCGGAGATCGCCGCGACCTGCGCCTCGGCCGAGGCGTGGGTGGCGAGTTCGAGGTCGTGCTCGGCGGTGTAGGCGGCGAGCGCGTAGGGCACCGGGTCGGTGACGGGGCCGTTGTGCTTGGCGATGCCCTCGAGCGTCTCCCAGGTCAGGTTGAGGCCGTCGAAGGTGGCGTAGTGCGCCTCGAGCGCGGTGACGATCTTCAGCGCCTGGGCGTTGTGGTCGAAGCCGCCGTAGGCTGCGGTCAGCTCCTGCAGCGCCTCCTCGCCGGTATGGCCGAAGGGCGGGTGGCCGAGGTCGTGGGCAAGCGCCACGGCCTCGGCGAGCTCCTCGTTGAGCCCGAGCGTGCGGGCGAGCGTGCGGGCGACCTGGGCCACCTCGATCGAATGGGTGAGGCGGGTGCGGTAGTAGTCGCCCTCGTGCTCGACGAAGACCTGGGTCTTGTGCTTGAGCCGGCGGAAGGCGGACGAGTGGATGATCCGGTCGCGGTCGCGCTGGAAGCAGGAGCGGTGGGCAGAGCCTGCCTCCTCGAAGCGGCGGCCGCGGCTCGTCTCGGGGTGGGTGGCGTAGGGGGCTGGCATGCGCAGGCGGGGTCCTCGCGGCTTCGTGGCTCGGTGTGGCGCGCCGGGGCGGCTTGCCCCGGGGGCGGCGAGCGCATAGATTGTTGAGCGATTGGGTAAGCTATTCACGGGATCGGGTCGGACTATGCTCGCTTTGCCGCCGAAAGTCACGGACCGCGCCTTCGAAAGGCTCGCGGAGATCAACGAGGGCGGCGTGCCGCGCTGCCTGCGCGTCGCGGTCGAGGGCGGCGGCTGCTCGGGTTTCCAGTACGACATCCGCCTCGACGAGGCGCCGGAGGCCGACGACCTGGTGATCGAGCAGGGCGGCCAGCGGGTGCTGATCGACCCGGTGTCGCTGCCGTTCCTGCAGGACGCGGTGATCGACTTCACCGACGAACTGATCGGCGCGCGCTTCGTCATCCAGAACCCGAACGCGAGCTCGAGCTGCGGCTGCGGCACCAGCTTCTCGATGTGAGGCTTGCCGGCGTGCGCCTGCGGGGATCGCTGAGGCTTGCCCGCGCGCGGGCGCGGGGATAGCGTCGCTGCCCATGCGCATCGCCACCTTCAACGTCAACGGCATCAAGGCCCGCCTGCCGCAGCTCCTCGACTGGCTGCGCGAGGCGGCCCCCGACGTCGTGGCGCTCCAGGAGATCAAGTGCGTCGACGCGGCCTTCCCCGCTGCCGAGATCGAGGCGCTGGGCTACAACGTCGCGACCCACGGCCAGAAGGGCTTCAACGGCGTGGCGTTGCTCTCCAAGCGGCCGCTCGAGGACGTGTGCCGCGGCCTGCCTGGCGACGACGCCGACGATCAGGCGCGCTGGATCGAGGCGACGGTCGTGGGCGATACGGCGGCGGTACGGGTCTGCGGCATGTATCTGCCGAACGGCAATCCGGCGCCGGGGCCGAAATACGACTACAAGCTCGCCTGGATGGACCGGCTCGAGGCCCGTGCCGCAGCACTCCTCGCCGAGGAGATGCCGGCGGTGCTGATCGGCGACTTCAACGTCATCCCGCAGGGCGAGGACTGCCGCGATCCGGCGGCCTGGGCGGCGGACGCGCTGTTCCTTCCCGCGACCCGCGCGGCGTTCCGGCGGGTGCTGTGGCAGGGCTACACCGACGCGCTCAGGCTCTTCGAGCCGGAGGCGGAAGTCTACACCTTCTGGGACTACCAGGCCGGCGCTTGGCAGAAGAACAACGGTATCCGGATCGACCACCTGCTGCTGACGCCGCAGGCCGCCGATCTCGTGCTCGACGCCCGGGTCGACCGCCATGTCCGCGGCTGGGAAAAGCCGTCCGACCATGTGCCCGTGAGGATCGACCTAGCCGCCTGAGCCTCGCGGCCGGGCTTCTTTCAACGTGCGCTTCGCGATGAATTGGCGCTTCGCGATGGAGACGATTAAGTTTGCCCGGTGGACACGTGCGGGTGGCAGGTGCGGTGCGGAGGCCTTCCGGCGATCAGTTTGCTGCCGCCGGCGGTCGGTGACGGCCGACACTCAAACTGGGAATTGGAAGGAATTCAGATTCAATGAAATCAATCGCTTAGCAGCGCCGCCGACAAATCCGGGACTGATCTCCGACACCTGAGGGCTGACCTCCGACATCCCCAGACTGACCTGATCCGCGGCGCTGGCCCTGCCACGGCGCGAAAAAAACGTATGGCCGAGCAGGAGCTGGACTGCGCGCAGGTTGCCGGTCTTCTTGTAGATCTGGGCCACCTTCGTCCGGCGCATCGAGTGCGTGCCATAGGCGCTCGGCTCGAGGCCGATGGAAGTGACCCAGTCGCGCAGGATCCGTGCGTACTGCCGCGTGGAGATGTGCGGGCTGTCATGGAGCCGGCTCGGCCAGAGGAACTCGGCGCCGCGCATCTCGGGGCTGTCGATCCATCGTTCCAGCGACTGCCGGGTGGTCTCGGTGATCTCGAACCTTACCGGGCGCCCGGTCTTGCGTT
>SKOX01000431.1 GCA_007119835.1 Paracoccaceae bacterium | reverse complement strand
GCCGACGATCCCGCGATGGAGGCGGATGATCCGGCGGTGGCGGACGACCCGGCGATGCAGCTCGACGAGCCGGCCGTCGCCGACGATCCGGCGCCAGCGGCGCCGTCGCTCGCCATGCCGGGCGAGCAGCCGGTCGATCTCGCGCAGGTTCAGGGCGAGGAGCTGGTGGGCAGCGAGGTCCGCGGCTTCGACGACGAGCAGATCGCCACGGTCGACGACGTCGTCGAGAACGGCATGGGCGAGGTGCAGTCGATCCTCGTGCGCTTCGGCGGCTTCCTCGGCTTCGGCGCGACGACGGTCGAGCTGCAGCGGGACGAGTTCGAGGTCGTCCGGGCCGAGGAGGCCGACGACCTGATCGTGCGCACGGCGCTGTCGCAGGAAGATCTCGAGAACCGGCCCGCCGCCGGCGGGTGAGCCCCGCTCAGGCGCTCCGGCGGCGACGCCGGAGCGACGACCCCCACCCGGCAATATGCGAACGCCCCGGCCATGACCGGGGCGTTTTGTCTCTGGCGACCTGCAGGAAGGGATCAGCCGGCGAAGGCGCGCGACAGGGCGGGGCGCGATTCGGGATCGGGCCCGTAGTCGGCGGCGCCGGAGACGCTCAGGATCTCCTGCAGTCGGTTGCGCGCCCGGTTGACGCGGCTCTTGATCGTGCCGACCGCGCAACCGCAGATCTGCGCGGCCTCCTCGTAGGAGAAGCCCGAGGCGCCGATGAGCAGGATCGCCTCGCGCTGGTCGGGCGGCAGCTTGGCGAGCGCGGCCTTGAGGTCGGAAAGGTCCATCACCCCGTCCTGCGGCGGCGCCACGCCGAGGCTCGCCGTGAAGGCGCCGTCGGTGTCCTGCACCTCGCGCCCGCGCTTGCGCATCTGGCTGTAGAACAGGTTGCGCAGGATGGTGAAGAGCCAGGCGTTCATGTTGGTGCCGGGCTGGAAGCTCTCCTGCTTCGCCCAGGCCCGCATCACGGTCTCCTGGACCAGGTCGTCGGCGCGATCGGGCCGTCCGGTCAGGGACATGGCGAAAGCGCGGAGGGAGGGCAATGCGGCCAGCATCGCCTTCTTGAAGCTCGGGCTCGGATCGGTCATTTGCTCTGCTGCCGCTCCGCTTCGTCGAGTTTCTCGAGGAGGTCGATCAGGTCGGCCGGGATCGGCTCCTGCTCGATCTCGGCGTAGAGCGCCCGAAGCCGCGCGCCAATGCTGCCTTTGGGGGCAAGCGGGTCCTCCCGCCGGGGCCAGCTCTTCGCCCGAGGCTCCTCTTCGTCCATAACGAAATGCCTGCCTTCCATACTCTGTCCTGCCCTCCGCCGTCGTCGCCGGTCGCGCCCAACGGCGCCTTGCGGATGCACGGCCGCACATCCGGGAAGGTTCGTAAACGCGGGCATCGCGAAAAAGTTCCGCGCCCCCGGAACGGTTTTTGGCCTAAATCGTTTCTCGTCAGGCTCGCGTCCCGCGCGCCGAATGATATCGTGCGGCGTTGTGCCAAGGCAAATGCCGCCCGGGACACTCACGGAGGACCCTGGTTCAATGTCGCTTTCCACCCGCATCGCTCCGCACCTGCCGTATCTGCGCCGCTACTCGCGTGCCATCACCGGCAGTCAGGCGTCGGGCGATGCTTACGTTGCCGCGATGCTCGAGGCGCTGATCGCCGACACGTCGATCTTCCCCGCCGCCACCTCCGACCGGATCGGGGTCTACAAGCTCTACTCGACGATCTTCTCCGACCTGCAGGTCGACGTGGATTCGGCCGGCTCGCCCTTCGGCTGGGAGAGGCTCGCCTCCGCGAACCTCGCGACGGTGCCGCCGCGGGCGCGGCAGGCGTTCCTGCTCGTCTCCGTCGAGGGCTTCAGCCTGTCGGAGATGGCGGAGATCCTCGACGTCGGCGAGGCCGAGGCCGGGCGGCTGCTTTCGGCGGCGTCCGAGGACATCTCCGCCCACGTCGCGACCGACGTCCTGATCATCGAGGACGAGCCGCTGATCGCCATGGACATCGAGCATCTCGTCACCTCGCTGGGCCACCGGGTCACGGGGATCGCGCGGACCCGTGACGAGGCCCTGGAGCTCTTCGAGCGCGATCCGGCACGCATGATCCTCGCCGATATCCAGCTCGCCGACGGCTCCTCGGGCATCGACGCGGTCAACGAGATCCTCAAGGACGCGACGATCCCGGTGATCTTCATCACCGCCTATCCGGAGCACCTGCTCACCGGCGAGCGGCCGGAGCCTGCCTTCCTCGTCACCAAGCCGTTCAACGAGGACATGGTCAAGGCGCTCATCAGCCAGGCGCTGTTCTTCGAGGAGGCTGCCAGCGCGCCCGCCTGACGGCGCGCGGCTGCGGCGGGCGGTCACGGTTGCCGGGGCCGCCGGAACCGGCGTCGGCATGGGACGTTGGTCGCCGCAAGAGGGTGAAAGATTGACATGCGGGTCCATTGACAACGCGGGAGAAAAACCCGGCCGCTGCCCGGCGCGCGGCAGCGGTGGAGGAGGGCCCCCCGGGTCCTTCCGCCGGTTCCGAGGCCGCACGGCGCGACGCCCGGCGCGCCCGGCGCGGGCGGGCTCCGGCGGCCGAGGAGGCGAAGGTTCGGGACATGCGTGAAGGCAGCCTGCCGCTCGAACGCATCGCCATGCTCATTCGCGGGCTGCGGCACGCGGGTCTCTGCGTGCTCTATCAGGACCGCAACCTCGACGTCCTGCTCGTCGAGAACCCGTTCGACAGCTGGCCGGATGCCGCCGCGATCTTCGCGGAGGGCGACGCCGCGATCTTCCCCGGCCCGACGTCGGATCTGGTGATCTCCGCCAAGCGTCGGGTGATCGAGACGGGCGAGGCGGAACGGGTCGAGGCGCATCTGGAGCACGGCGGCTACGACTGCTGGTACGAGCTCACGATCGAGCCCGACCTCGATGCGCAGGGCCGGGTCCGGGGCGTCTTCGTCGCGGCGGCGAACATCACCGAGCACAAGCGGCGCGAGGAAGTTCTCAAGGGCCTGCTCGCGGAGGTCAGCCACCGGTCGCGCAACCTGCTTGCCATCGTGCAGTCGATCGTCGGGCAGACCATGCGGCTCGAGACCGATCCCGTCGATTTCGCCGCCAAGCTTCGCGGGCGCATCCAGGCGCTGGCGATCACCCAGGACCTGGTGACCCAGGCGAACTGGAAGGGCGCGGGCTTCCGGCATCTCGCCGCGGCGCAGCTCGACCCCTTCACCGAGCCGGCGCAGTTCGGGCTCGAGATCGGCGGCGACGATCCGCAGCTCCTGCCGAACGTCGCGCTGCATGTCGGCCTGGCGCTGCACGAGCTGGCCGCCAACTCGGCCGCCTTCGGCGTCCTGCGGCAGCGGCACGGCTCCCTCCGGCTCGGGATCGACGTCCTCGACGACCGCCTGCGCTTCCGGTGGGACGAGCGCCACGCCGAGCCGGTCGCGCCCCGCGACGGCCGGTTCGGGAGCGCGGTGCTCACCCAGGTGCTGCCGAGCGCCACCCAGGGCGTCGCCACGCTCGAGATCAGGCCCGAGGCGGTGCGCTACGTCCTCGACATGCCGCGCGGGTGAGCGCCGGCCCTCTCCTGCGAAATACTCTCATTTGCGCAGTCCGGGGCAACTGCTATCTCTCGGGTGCGTCGAATCGAGGGGGCTGAGCCATGACCACCGCCCGGAACAGCATCGCGGCCGCGCGCGCGGCGGGTGTCGCCGGGGTCGTGCCCGGTTAGGGAGGGACGGCTTTGGCCGACGACGCAGCCCTGCACGAGCCCGACCTCGCGCTCCACGTCGAGGACCTGACGGTCAGCTACCACGGCGCGCCGGTGCTGTGGGACATCGACCTCGACATCCCGCAAGGCGTGATGGCCGCGATCGTCGGGCCGAACGGCGCGGGCAAGAGCACGCTGATCAAGTCGGTCCTCGGCCTCGTCCGGCCGATCGCCGGGCACGTCCGCCTGTTCGGCCTTCCCTACCGGAACGCCCGGCGCCGCGTCGGCTACGTGCCGCAGCGCTCGTCGGTCGACTGGGACTTCCCCACCACCGCGCTCGACGTGGTGACGATGGGCCTCTACGGCCGGCTCGGCTGGTTCCGCCGGCCGGGCAGGCGCGAGCGGGAGGCGGCGATGGCCGCGCTCGGCGAGGTCGGCATGCAGGACTACGCCGACCGCCAGATCAGCCAGCTCTCCGGCGGGCAGCAGCAGCGGGTGTTCATCGCCCGCGCGCTGGTGCAGGACGCCGACCTCTACTTCCTCGACGAGCCGATGGCCGGCGTCGACGCCACCACCGAGCGGGCGATCGTCGCGATCCTCCGGCGCCTGCGCGACAGGGGGCGGACGGTCGTCGTCGTCCACCACGACCTGCAGACCGTGCGGAGCTATTTCGACTGGCTGGTGCTGCTCAACGTGCGCATCGTGGCCCAAGGGCCGGTGGCCGAGACCTACACCGCCGCCAACCTGCGCCAGACCTATGGCGGCCAGATCGCGCTGCTCGAGCCCGGCGACCCAGTGCCCGGCGCGCGGCCGGCCGAGCCCGCGCCGACCGACCCGCGCCACCTCGAGACCATGCCGCGGCCATGACCGGCGGGCCAGCGGCAGGGCGGTGACGGCGATGCTCGCGTTCCTGCAGGACTACACGATCCAGACAGTGGCGATGGGTGCTGCGCTGCTCGGCACGATCAGCGGCGTGCTCGGCTGCTTCGCGGTGCTGCGGCGGCAGAGCCTGCTCGGCGACACGCTGAGCCACGCGGCGCTGCCCGGCATCTGCCTCGGCTTCCTGTGGGCCGGCGCGCGCGAGCTCGAGGCGCTGCTCGCCGGCGCGTTCCTCACCGGCGCGGCGGCGGCGCTGCTCGTCCTGCTGATCGCGGCGCGCTCGCGGCTGAAGACCGACGCGGCGCTGGGCATCGCCCTCTCGGTCTTCTTCGCGATCGGGGTCGTGCTGCTCACGCGCATCCAGGCCGGTGGTGGCGGGGGCCAGGCCGGGCTCTCGACCTTCCTCTTCGGGCAGGCAGCCGCGATGCTGCGCGCCGATCTCTGGGTGATGGCCGCGGTCACCGCCGTGGCCATCCTGATCGTCGTCCTGCTCTGGAAGGAGGTCAAGCTCGTGACCTTCGACCCCGGCTTCGCCACGGCGGCGGGCCTGCCCGTGGTCGCGCTCGAGATCGCGCTCACCGTGATGATCGCGCTCGCCATCGTCGTCGGCCTGCAGCTCGTCGGCGTCGTGCTGATGACGGCGATGATCGTGGCGCCCCCCGTTGCGGCGCGCCAGTGGACGCGGCGGCTCGAGACCATGGTGCTGCTCTCCGCCGGGTTCGGCGTCGCGGCCGGCGTCACGGGGGCGATGATCAGCGCGACCGCCCGCGGCCTTTCCACGGGTCCGGTGATCGTGCTCGCCATCTCGGCCATCGTGCTGGTCTCGCTCCTGATCGCGCCCGGCCGGGGGCTCATCTGGACCGGCCTCGCCGCGCTCGCCGAGCGCCGGCGCCTGCGCGGCCGGCAGGTGCTGCTCACGCTCTACCGCCTGGCCGAGGAGCACCGCGACCCCGCCTACCCGGCGGAGAAGGGCACGCTCGACGCCTACCACCGCGCCGCCACCGGCCCGGCCCTCGCCCGGCTCGAGGCCGAGGGGCTGGTGCGGTCGGTCAGCCACCATCCCGAGCCGACGCCGCACTGGGAGCTGACGCCCGAGGGCCATGCCCGGGCCGAAGACCTCGCCGGGCGGCCGGAGCGCGCGAAATGATCGGCGCGCTCCTCGACAGCATCCCGTTCGTCATCATCGCGACCGGCGCGCTGGTCGGCATCGCGGCGAGCCTCGTCGGCACCTTCCTCGTGCTCAGGGGCTCGTCGATGCTGTCGGACGCGATCAGCCATTCGATCGTCTTCGGCATCGTCGTCGTCTGGCTGTTCACCGGGCTGACCACGGGTCCGCTGCAGATCGCCGGCGCGGCCGCGGCCGGGCTGCTCACCGTCGTGCTGACCGAGGCGCTGGCGCGCACCCGGCTCGTGCGCAACGACGCGGCGATCGGGCTGGTCTTCCCGGCGCTCTTCGCGGCGGGCGTGCTGCTGATCAACCTCTACGGGCGGGACGTGCATCTCGACGAGCACACCGTGCTCCTCGGCGAGATCGGCTTCGTCTGGCTCGACACGGTGGATGTCGCCGGCCAGCCGGTGCCCCGCGCGCTGCTCGGCGTCGGCGCGCTCGGGCTCGTCAACCTCGGCTTCGTGGTGCTGTTCTACAAGGAGCTGAAGCTCGCGACCTTCGACCCCGCGCTCGCCACCGCGCTCGGCTTCGCGCCGGCGGCGCTGTTCTACGCGCTGCTCGCGCTCACCTCGGCGACGGCGGTGGCGTCCTTCGACGCGGTGGGCGCGATCCTCTTCATCGCCTTCGTGATCGTGCCGCCGGCGACTGCGATCCTGCTCACCGACCGGCTGTGGCTGATCCTCGTGCTCGCCTGCGGCGTCGCGATCCTGTCGGCGGTCGCGGGCTACGAGGCGGCGGTGATCTGGGACGTCTCGATCGGCGGGATGATGGCGACGATGACCGGCGTCTGGTTCGCCCTCGCCTTCATCTTCGCGCCGCGCCACGGCCTCGTCGCGCGCGAACTCGCCCGGCGGCGCGACCGTCTCGACATCGACTGCCGGTCGCTCACCGCCCATCTCTACAACCACGAGGGCGGGCCGGAGGCGGAGGAGGAGAACACCGCCCGCGCCCTTCGCGACCACCTGCGCTGGGAGGAGGGACGGACGCGCCGCGTGATCCTCCGCGCGCTCGACCGCGGCTTCATCGCGCGCGACGGCCGGCTCCTCTGCCTGACCCCGAAGGGCCGGGCCGAAGCGCACGCGATCTTCGAGCCCTGGCGGCGGGGCATGACCGCGGGCGAGCCTCCGGGTCCGGAGAAGGCGTCGGGCTAGGCGCGCCGTGGACGGGCCCCGAGCCGTGGGAAGACCGGGTTAACGCAGCAGGTGACCCATTCCGAACCAACATCTCGGGCGGTTGTCCAAGTGCGGCCGCCGGCCGGCTCAGTCCTCCGGCGTGTTGATCGCCGTCGTCCGCAGGAGGATGTCGTGCAGCGTCTGCCGGTAGCGGGTCGAGAGCACGGTGATCACCGTGACGACCAGCGGCACGGTCAGGAAGACGCTCAGCGTGTAGAAGCCGACATGGGCGAGCGACAGCCCGAAGTCGAAGCGCTGGCCGTCGCCCCGGCGCAGCTCGATCCCCATGATCCGCATGCCCCAGGTCGCCGAGCGGCTGGTGAGCGTCGCGACGCGGTAGATGAAGGAGAGCACGGCATAGATCGCCGGCGCCGCGAAGAACCCAAGCCCGAGCGTCACGATCCCGAAGACCGGGATCGCGATGATCGAGATCGCCGCCACGATGATCAGGTCGATCACCCAGGCCGCGAACCGGCGCATCGGCACGCCCGCGTAGAACTGCGGGTCGCGGTCGGGATCCGGCAGGCCGGGCAGCGGCCCGAAGAGGGAGGAGGCGTTGCTCATCGCGGTGGGCCCTTCTGGCGTCCGGGCTCCACATGGGCGGAAGCGCCACGGGGCGCAAGCCCTTCCGACGCGTCCGCGCCCGCGGCCGCCCGCGATCACCTTCACGTGGCAGGCGTTGATTCCCCCCGCGGCGCAGGTAGCTTGCCCGGCAAGATCAGCGGAGTTGCCCATGCGCCTCGTCCCCTACGCGTTCGCCCTGCTCCTCCTGCCGCTCGCCCCGGCCGCAGCCGAGGAGGCGGCGCCCGGCGACGGCCCGGACGACGGCATCGCGACCTTCACCCTCGCCAACGGGCTCGAGGGCGTCGTCATCGAGGACCGCCGCGCGCCGGTCGTCACCCACATGGTCTGGTACCGGGTGGGCGCGGCCGACGATCCCCCGGGTCTCTCGGGTCTCGCCCACTTCCTCGAGCACATGATGTTCAAGGGGACCGAGACCCTCGACGAGGGCGAGTTCAGCCGCATCGTCCGGGCGAACGGCGGCGAGGACAATGCCTTCGCCTCCTACGACTATACCGGCTACATCCAGCGCATCGCGTCCGACCGGCTCGATCTCGTCATGTCGATGGAGGCGGACCGGATGGCGAACCTCGCGCCGTCGCCGGCCTCGGCGATCTCCGAGCTCGACGTGGTGATCGAGGAGCGGCGGCAGGTCGTCGAGAACACCCCCGGCGGGGTCTTCGGCGAGCAGCGCCGGGCGATCCAGTATCTCAATCATCCCTACCAGCGGCCGGTGATCGGCTGGATGCACGAGATCGAGCGCCTCACCCTCGATGCGGCGATGGACTTCTACGCCGAGCATTACGGGCCGAACAACGCCATCCTGATCGTCGCGGGCGACGCCTCGGTCGAGGAGGTGCAGGCGCTCGCCGAGCAGCATTTCGGTCCGATCCCGCCCAACCCGAACGTCGCCGAGCGCGAGCGCGTCGCCGAGCCGCCGCACATCGCCGCGCGCCGGCTGGAGTACCGCGACCCGCGCGTGCAGAACCCCTACGTCATCCGCAGCTACCTCACCGAGCCGCGGCGGCCGGCCGACCAGGCCGAGGCGGCGGCACTGACCGTGCTCGCCGACGTGCTCGGCCGCGGCATCACCTCTGTGCTCGCCCGCGAGCTTCGGGTCGAGGACGACTTCGCCCTCGACACCGGCGCCTTCTACGGCGACACCGCGCTCGACCTCACGACCTTCGGCATCTACGTCATCCCCAACCCCGGCATCCCGCTCGAGGAGGCCGAGGCCCGGATGGACGCCGTCATCGAGCGCTTCCTCGAGGAGGGGCCCGACCCCGATCAGCTCGAGCGGATCAAGACCCAGATCCGCGCCTCCGAGATCTACGCGCTCGACAACCTCGGGAGCCGGGCGCGGCGGATCGGCGTGGCGCTGACCTCCGGCCTGACGATCGAGGACGTTCGGGCCTGGCCGGACGCGCTCGAGGCGGTGACGGCCGAGGAGGTCGTGGCAGCCGCCCGCGCCGTCTTCCGGCCGGAGACATCGGTGACCGGCTGGCTGCTCGGCACCGGCGAGGCTACGGGCGACGGCCCGACGGACATCGGCATCGGCACGGAGATCCTGGGAGAATGACCCGCGCATCCCTTTCGGCGGCGCTCGCCGCGGCGACGCTTCTCGCAAGCGGTCCCGCCGCCGTCGCCGGCACCGAGCATCCGACCACCCCGGAGGCGGCCGCGGCCGAGCGCGACGGGCCGCGCACCCGCATCGACATTGCCGAGGTGACATCGCCCGGCGGCATCACCGCCTGGCTCTACGAGGACCACACCATCCCGATCGTCACGCTCGAGGCGAGCTTCCGCGGCGGCGCGGCGCTCGACCCGGCCGAAACGGCGGGCGCGACGGCGCTGATGGCGAACCTGCTGCGCGAGGGCGCGGGCGACCTCGACGCGACCGCCTTCGCCGCCGAGCTCGAGAGCCTCGCCTCCTCGCTCGGCTTCTCGGCGGGCTCCGACGCGGTCTCGGTATCGGCCACCACCCTCGTCGAGAATGTCGAAGAGACCTTCGATCTGCTGCGCCTCGCCCTCGTCGAGCCGCGGTTCGAGCAGGACAACCTCGCCCGCACCCGCGCCCGCCAGGTCGCGAGCCTGCGGTCGGATGCGATGGACCCCGGCAGCATCGCCTCGCGCACCTTCTGGGCGCGGGCCTTTCCCGACCACCCCTATGCCCGGCCGGCCGACGGGACGATCGAGACGGTCGAGGCGCTCGACCGCGACGACGTGGTCGCGGCGCACGAGCGCGCGCTCGCCCGCGACAACCTGCTGCTGGCCGTGGTGGGGGCGATCGACGCCGAGACGCTGGCGCCGCTCCTCGACGAGGTCTTCGGCGGCCTGCCGGCGGAGAGCGCCGAGCGGCCGGAGCCCGCGGAGGCCGCGCTGGCCGGCGAGGTCGAGGTGATCGAGTTCGGCATCCCGCAGTCGGTCGTGGCCTTCGGCCATGCCGGCATCCCGCGCGACGACCCCGACTTCATCCCGGCCTTCGTGCTCGACCACGTGCTCGGCGGCGGCGGGTTCGGCTCGCGGCTGACGGCCGAGATCCGCGAGCGGCGGGGGCTCACCTACGGCATCTTCACCTTCCTTGCCCCGAACGACCTCGGCTGGCTCTACATGGGCAGGTTCTCCTCGGCCAACGACCGGGTCGCCGAGGCGATCGAGCTGGTGCGTGCGGAGTGGGCGCGCACGGCGGCCGAAGGCATCACCGAGGACGAGCTCGAGCGCGCGCAGCAGTTCCTCACCGGCGCCTATGCGCTGCGCTTCGACGGCAATGCGCGGATCGCGAGCCAGCTCCTCGGGCTGCAGATCGCCGGGCTCGGAACCGACTACGTCAACGAGCGCAACGCGCTGGTCGAGGCCGTGACGCTCGAGGACATCGAGCGGGTCGCCGACCGCCTGCTCGACCCCGAAGCCTTGAGCTTCGTGATCGTCGGCCAGCCCCAGGGTGTCGAGGCGTCCGAGGCGGCCGTCCGGTGAACAGCGTCCGGGCAAGCGCGGCCGTCGATTAACCAAGGCTGGCGAAGCCGCCGTAATTCGTGCTAGGTCTAGGGGCATGGTCGCTGCCAGCCCCAACATCGAGGCTCCGAGCCGCCCGATCCGTCGCCTCGATGAGGCGGCGATCAACCGCATCGCGGCGGGCGAGGTGGTCGAGCGGCCGGCTTCCGCGGTCAAGGAGCTCGTGGAGAACGCCCTCGACGCCGGGGCGCGGCGGATCGACGTTGCGCTCTCGGGCGGCGGCAAGACCCTGATCCGCGTCGCCGACGACGGCCACGGCATTGCGGCCGCCGACCTGCCGCTGGCGCTGACCCGGCACGCGACCTCCAAGCTCGACGGCGACGACCTCGTCGATGTGCGCTTCCTCGGTTTCCGCGGCGAGGCGCTGGCCTCCCTGGCGGCGGTGGCGCGGCTCAGGCTCACCTCGCGCGCCGTCGGGGCGGGGGAGGCGGCGCGCATCGAGGTCGCAGGCGGGATCGTCGGCGCGGTACGGCCGGCGGCGCTCGCGCGCGGCACCGTTGTCGAGGTCGCCGACCTCTTTCACGCAACACCGGCGCGGCTGAAGTTCCTCCGCTCGGATCGCGCCGAGACCCAGGCGATCCTCGACGTGATCCGGCGCCTCGCGATGGCCGCGCCGCACGTGGCCTTCTCGATCGCCGAGACCACCGACCCCGACCGCCCGCGGAGCCTTCTGACGCTCGAGGCCGAGAGCGGCGCGCTGGTGCCGGCCCTCTCCCGCCGGCTCCGCGCGATCCTCGGGCCTGGCTTCGCCGAGGCTGCGGTCATGGTCGAGGGCGAGCGCGAGGGCCTGCGGCTCGAGGGCTTCGCCGCGCTGCCGACGCATTCGCGGGGGGCTGCGGTCGACCAGTATCTCTTCGTGAACGATCGACCGGTGCGCGACCGGCTGCTCCTCGGCGCGCTCCGCGCCGCCTATGCCGACGTGCTCGCCCGCGACCGGCACCCGGCGGCGGCGCTGTTCCTCCGCCTGCCGCCCGAGCGGGTCGACGTGAACGTGCATCCCGCGAAGACCGAGGTGCGCTTCCGCGAACCGGCCGAGGTCCGCGGCCTCCTCGTCGGCGCGATCCGCCAGGCGCTGGCCGGCGCCGGTCACAGGGCCGCCGCGCCCGTGGCGAGCCGCGCCGCCCTCGGCGCCTTTCGCCCGGGGCTGCACGCG
>SKOX01000004.1 GCA_007119835.1 Paracoccaceae bacterium | reverse complement strand
ATGGCTGATCGAAAAGAACGGCCACCTCAGCCCGCACGCCATGCGCCGACAGCACAACCTTGCGACCATCCCAATGGCCGCGTAACGCAACCGAGTGTCCAAGGAACCGGGTCCGGTTCAGACACGCTTCCGATCGACGCCTTCGGGCATGTCGCCGATCCCGATGACCGCAAGTTCGCGGCGCTGGCCGCGGCGAGCCAGGCGACGCTGGTGACGAACGACGATCATCTGCTCAGCCACCGAGGGCGCGCCGACGTCTCGGTGATGAAGCCTTCCGAGCTGATGCGGCAGATCGAGGCAGACGGCGGGCGCTGACGGCGCGGGACCGGCTGCCGGAGGCTCGGCAGGCGCATGGGGGGCGGGGCCGGTGCACCTCAGCGCGTGGTGAAGGGGTAGCCGCTCGGCGACAGCACCTCGCCAGTGAAGTAGCGAGCGTCGGTGGAGGCAAGAAAGACGAAGCTGGTCGCGATCTCGATCGGCTGTGCAGGGCGCTCCCAGTAGGTGGTGCCGCCGAAGCCGCCGACGACCTCCTCGTAGCGGGTCGCCGCGATCAGCGGGGTCCAGACCGGCCCCGGCGCGACACAGTTCACGCGGATGCCCTCGGGTGCCAGCGACGCGGCCATGTTCTTGGTGAGGTTGACGTCGGCCGCCTTGGTGGCGGCATAGTCGCTCAGCCGCGGGGACGGCTTCATCGCGACGACCGAGCCCGTGTTGATGATGGCATCGCCCGCCCGCATGTGCTTGACCGCCTCCTGGGCCATCCAGAAATACGCGTAGATGTTGGTGCGGAAGGTGTCGTCGAGCTGCTCCGGCGAGATGTCGCGGAAGTCCCGCGTCTCGACATGGAAGGCGGCGTTGTTGACGAGGATGTTGAGCCCGCCGAATTCGGCCACCGTCCGCTCGACCGCGGACCGGCAGTTCTCCCGGTCACGCAGTTCGGTGCCGATCGCGAGACCCCTGACCCCGGCGTGTTCCACCCAGCGCAGGGTTTGCTCGGCGTCGCGCTTCTCGGCGCCGCCGACATAGGTGATGGCGACGTCGGCGCCCTCCCGGGCGAAGGCGATGGCGATCGCGCGGCCGATGCCGCTGTCGCCGCCGGTGACCAGCGCCTGCAGGCCGGCGAGCTTGTTGCCGCCCTGGTAGCTCTCCTCGCCATGGTCGGCCTGGGGCTTCAGCTCGGCGTCGCTGCCGGGCCAGTCCTGCGTCTGTTTCGGCGGGCCGCCCTCGAGCCGTTCGTCGCTCTGCCGCGGATCGCGTCGCAGGTTGAGCCCGTGGTGGCGCTGCGCGGTTGGCGTCATGCTCATCTGGGCCTCCTGAAGCTGATGCGAAATGGCCGGTGCCGGGGTCGCCGCTGGAACAACGCGGCCGGCGATGATGGGTTGCCGGCCGTGCGTGGCTGCAGGGACCAGGGGCTATCAGTCGCGGGAGCCGTCGTCGCCGGAAGGGCTCCGGTCCTTCGCGGTGTGGCGCCTGATGAAGTCGACCCGGACCCAGGCCGCCCGGACGAGGATCCAGCCGATCGCCCAGGCATAGAACAGGCCGGTGCCCCAGAGATCGGCGGCCGCCAACGCGACGAAGCCCGCCACATAGACGACGAACCACGGCAGCCAGCGGCGCCAGTACCGCCGCAGCTCGCGCTCGACCCGATCCGGCGCCTTTTCGCCGGTAGGGCCATTGGCCGGTGTGGCGCCTGGGGAGCCGGGCTCACTTCGCGCGGCTGGGCGGCGCGGCGGCTTCATGGCGTCCTGCCGTTTCTGCTCTGTCTGCTGCGGGCCCATCGGGACCCGGGCGGGCGCTAGTGGGGCGCCGTTAGCTGCGCGATCGTCCGCAGGAGGGAGTCGTCGGAGAAGGGTTTGCTGAGATGGCTGGTGCCGGCGAAGCGCATTGGCATGATCGACGCGGCGTCGTAGCCGGTGAGGAAGGCAAACGGCACGCCCTTCTCCATCAGGCGGTCGGCGATCGGGAAGCTGTCTTCCTTGCCGAGATTGATGTCGAGGATGGCGATGTCGACGACGTTGTTCTCGATGATGCGCAGCGCGCCGCTGACGCTGGCGGTCGGTCCCAGGACGTGAAAGCCTCGCTCCTCCAGGGTCTGCGCAAGGTCGAGCGCGGTGATCATAGAGTCCTCGACGACGAGAACCCGCGTCGCGCGATCCTGCTGCTTTCGCGTGCCTTCGCCTGCGGCTGCCGGGTCGCGGCTCGACTCCGGATGGCGTTGCGCCAGCCTGATCGGGAGGACGAGATCGCAGGCCACGCCTTCCGGCTCGAAGCGCAGGTCCACGCGCCCTGCGAGTTCATAAGCGAGAGACTGCTCGATCAGCACGCGCCCGAAGCCTTTCCGTTCCGGCGGACGGACGGGCGGGCCGCCGCGCTCGCGCCATGAAAGCTGCAGTTCGTCGCCGAACGTCGTCCAGCGGACCTCGACCCTGCCGGCGTCGGTCGAGAGGGCGCCGTACTTGGCGGCGTTCGTCGCAAGCTCGTGGATCACCAGGGACAGCGCCAGGGCGGCGTTCGGCTTGAGCTCCAGCTCGGCGCCCTCGATCGTGATCGGGTCCGGCTCGCCACGATAGGGGCGCAGCTCCTCCTCCAGGAGGGCGTGGAGCTTGGCGCCGCGCCAGCGGCTCTGGGAAAGCAGGTTGTGCGCGTGCGCCATCGCCGCGATGCGCTGTTGCAGGCTTGCCACGTAGCCTTCGAGGGTCGAGGTCGACCGCCGCGTGTGCCGCATCAGCGACTGGATGTTGGCGATGGTGTTCTTCACCCGGTGGTCGAGTTCCGCCACGAGCAGCGACTGCCGCTCGTGCGCCTCGGCGCGTTCCCGCACGACCTGGTCGATCCGCCTGAGGAAGACCTCGAGGATCGAGAGACGCAGCGTCTCCGCGGCCTCCATTTCGTTGTCCTTCCACGGCCGCGATCGCCCGCGCACGGTCTCGCGCCAGGCCGCGAACGAGGTGCGCGGCGTCAGGCGTTCCCCGCCGTCGGTCGTCTGGATCGCCTTGGCCGGATTGCCGGCCCACATCACCGTGTCCACGACCTCCCGCCGGAACCACAGGATGTAGTCCTTGGGCGAGCGCGAGACCGAGAGCGCCAGCATGCCGGCGCTCTCGTCCAGGAAGGGGGCGCAGGCGGGAAACGTCTCT
>SKOX01000217.1 GCA_007119835.1 Paracoccaceae bacterium | reverse complement strand
CGCTATGCACGCGCCTCAACGGTAGAGCAGGCTCGGCAGCCACATCGAGAGCGCCGGCACGAAGGTGACCAGCATCAGGACGATGATAAGCGGAACCATGAAGGGCAGCGTGGCGACGGCGCAGCGCTCGAACGGGACGCCCGAGACCCGCGAGAGCACGTAAAGCACCATGCCGACGGGCGGCGTCAGCAGGCCGATCATCAGGTTGAGCACCAGCACGATGCCGAACTGGATCGGATCCATGCCGACCTGGATCGCGATCGGCAGCAGTACCGGCACGAGGATGGTGATCGCCGCGATCGTCTCCATGAACAGGCCAACGACAAGAATGACGGCGTTGAGGAGAAGCAGGATGAGGATCTCGTTCTCCGTCATGCTGAGAATGAGGCCGGCGAACTGCTGCGGGATTCGCAGGCTGTTCAGGATCCAGGCGAAGATCGAGGCGGCGGCGACGATCATCAGCACGATGGCGGTGGTCTCGATCGTCTCCATCGAAACGTGGAGCAGCCGCCGCGGCGTCAGGCTCCGGTAGACGACGGTGCCGAGCAGGAGCGCGTAGGCGGCGGCGGCGACTGCGGCCTCGGTGGGTGTGAAGATGCCGAACAGGATGCCGCCGATGATCAGCACCGGCGTCAGCAGCGACAGGAAGGCGCGACGGAAGGTGAACCAGATCACGCGCAGCATCAGCCGCTCGTCGCGCGGGTAATTGCGGCGGCGGGCGTAGAGGGCGACCATGATCATCAGCGCGAGCGCCATCAGGAAGCCGGGAATCAGGCCGGCGGCGAACAACTGGCCGATGGAGGCCGAGGCGACGACCCCATAGATGACGAGCGGCAAGCTCGGGGGGATGATCGGGCCGATGGTGGAGGAAGCGGCGGTGATGCCCACTGCGAAGCCGGGGTCGTAGCCGGCGTTCCGCATCGCCTTGATCTCGACCATGCCGAGGCCTCCGGCGTCGGCGACGGCCGCACCCGACATGCCGGCGAAGAATACCGAGGCCGCAATGTTGACGTGGCCCAAGCCCCCGCGCATCCAGCCGACGAGGGCCCGGGCGAAGTCGAAGATGCGGTCGGTGATGCCGGCCGCGTTCATCAGCGCCCCGGCGAGGATGAAGAACGGGATCGCGAGCAGCGGGAACGAGTTGACGCCGCTCACCATGCGGTGGACGACGACGAGTTCGGGCACCCGCTCCTGCAGGAACGCGAAGTAGATCAGCGCGCCTCCCGCCAGCGCCCAGGCCACCGGCACGCCGATCACCAGAAACAGGAAGATGATGCCGAGCAGGATCTGAATCATGTCGCCCCCGACGCAGGCGTGCGGAGACGGTCGACGAGCGCGTAGCCCTCGCGCCAGTTGACCCAGGCGAGCTGGAGCGAGCGCAGCGCCATGATCAGGAAGGCGAGGGCGACGACGCCATAGATGTAGCTCATCGGGAACGGCATCACCGCCATGCGCTGGCCGCCCATCTGTGCCGTGACCTGCCAGGCGAGGAAGGTGGCGGCGACCAGGAACGTGGTGCGAAGCACGTCGACAAGCGCGGCGAGACCCTTGGCGACCGGCGTCGGCAGGACGTGGTAGATCAGCTCAATGTAGATGTGGGTATTCTTGCGCACTGCGATCGCGGCGCCGAGGAAGCCCACGTAGATCAGCAGGAATCTCGAAAGCTCCTCGGTCCAGGCGAGCGGCGAGGCCAGCAGGAAGCGGGTGGCCACTTGAGCGAACACGATCGCCGCGAGCAGCCAGAACAGGAAGAGGGTGACGTAGTCCTCGAGCGCGAGGTCGCTCAGGCCCATCTCCGGGACAGACTCGGCGACGCTGCGAGTGTCGGCGGGCGGCGCGTGGCCGCCCGCGCGGAACTCGTCGCGCGATCCGGGATCGGGCGGCATCGCGGCCTTACTGGCCGAGGGCCTGCATGCGCTCGAACTCCTCCTCGGACCAGGTCGCATCCGGTCCGGTGAGGGCCTCCTGCATCGCCTCCATGAACGGTGTGACGTCCACCTCGACGATCTCGGTGCCCTCCATCTCGCGGAAGGTATCGACGAGACGCTGCTCGGACTCGACGATCTCCTGGCTGGCGTTGACCGCGGCCTCCTCGAAGACCTCGCGGAAGATCTCGCGGTCCTCCTCGGAGAGCCCGTCCCAGACGCCGCCCGAGACCACGGTCAGAAGCGAATTGCGGATGTGGCCGGTGAGGCTGATGTAGTCCTGCACCTCGTAGAACCGCTGGGCCTGGATCGTCGGCAGCGGGTTCTCCTGGGCGTCGACGACGCCCTGCTGCAGCGCCAGGTAGACTTCCGCGAAGGCGATCGGCGTCGGGCTCGCGCCCATGGTGCGCGGGAAGAGGGTGTAGAGCGGCGCGTCGGGCACGCGGATGCGCAGGCCCTGCATGTCCTCGGGCGTCTCGATCGGCCGATTGGCGGTGACGTGACGGGCGCCGTAGTAGGTGGGCGCGAGGATCTCGTGGCCCGTGGCATCGGTGAAGCCCTCGCGGTGCTCCTCGAACAGGTCGCTGTCGAAGTACGCCTGCCAGTGGTCGAAGTCGCGCAGCATGTACGGCGCCTCGACGATGGCGATCGGGCCGTAGGAGCGGCTGGCGAACAGGGCGCCGAGATACGCCATGTCGACGGTGCCGAGCGTCAGGCCCTCGGCGAGCTGGGCCTCGGTGCCAAGTTGAGAATCCGAGAATACCTGGATCGTGTAGCGGCCGTCGGTGCGGTCGGCGATCTCTTCGGCGGCCCATAGCGCCCACTGGTGGTAGGGTTCGCCGGCGGTATAGACGTGGCCGAACTGCAGCTCGGTCTGGGCGGCGGCCGGCAGCGCCAGCCCACCCGCGACGGCGGCGAAGATTGCCCCGGTGATCAGTCGCTTTTTCATCGCTTCCTCCCTTTTTTGATGAATTGGGAGCGAGGGTGCTGCGCGTTTCGCGGCAATGTCAACCCGCGATGGCCCTCTCGCGGGTCGGTCGGACGGGGTGCCGAGCGCCCGCTCGACGAGATCCGCCGCGCGCTTCAAGGCGGAGAAGCGGCAGGGGAATCGGGCGAAGGTTCACCTTCCGATGAGGCTTGCGAGGTACTCGTCGTCCCAGGCGGCGACCTTTCGCTTGAGACGGAGCGAGTCCTTGCCGGGGCCGCGTCGCATCAGGTT